>VYFM01000238.1 GCA_009842375.1 Candidatus Poribacteria bacterium
TGGAGCAGCTAAAAGATGCCGGTTTCCGCGTTGAAGAACCGAAGAAGTCGCGTGCAAAACAGATAGATGCTGTTAAGGAACGATTAAAGGTTGACGAAACAGGCGAACCCTCAATTTTCTTCTTTCGTGACAGACTGATACACCCACCTGACCCAGACTTGAAAGAAGCATATCGTCCGCTCAATGTGACCGATGAATTCCTGACGTGTGAATACCTTGAAAACACAGACGGCACAGACAAAGACGACGAAGCAATCACCCGTGACCATCACGGCATAGACAGCACGGCATACTTCATCTTAAGCCTCCAACGTCCACGCACTGTCGGTAGTGGTAAATTCATCGGTGGTGCCGTTACTATGGGAAGGAGCTTTTAAATTGGTAGGTTGGAGGATTGTCTGAATCGCGGAGGACGCGGAATACGCGGATGAACGCGGGTAGGTTTCTGATGTGATGTGATAGTTTTCAATAGATTGATGTTTATCGTATGAAGTGGGATGTTGGAGGCGAAGACTCAGAAATCAGCGTGTTTCCGTGAAATCTGCGTCATCCGCGATGCTGACAACACACATGCCAAAACTTTACGCACAGAGTGGAACGTGTATTTGCACAAACTGGAAAGTTTGTGGGACAAAGAGGGACGGCACGCCAAATCAACGGTATGAATGCCATTTAGGCATTCCCCGCACGTGCCTGCTACCATGTCAGAGGTCGGAGCGAACAAAACGACCTACGAAGATAATACAAAGAGATGGGCGGGGAGACCCCACCCCTACATAACAGGGTCAAAAAACTTTAGACACTCATCTAAATATTCCACTTGCTTAAAAAAGGCAAACGTGATATATTTTACGAAGAACTTAGATACAAAACTTATGACTGAAGGTGTTCTCATAACGCAATAGACCTAAGGATAAACGGCTATCGGTTTATTATTTTAGGCATTGGATTCACACGAAAGGAGGGAAGATATGTCGGAAAAAGAGAAAGAAGAAAAGAAGGGTACGAATATATCGCGTCGGAGTTTTTTAAAAGGTGTAGGTACAGGAACCGTCGCCGCGACCGTCGCACCAGCAACCATATTAGTCGGTGACCCAGAAACAGCGGAGGCACAAACCGACGAAGCTATCTCTAAATCGGAAATTCAGTTGAATATCAATGACCAAGTAGTTCAGATTGAAGTTGAAGCACGCACCACATTGCTATCAGTTTTGCGAGATGGAATTGATACGCAAGGAAACTATGTTGATCTGACAGGTGCGAAACTTATCTGTGACAAAGGTGAATGCGGCGGATGCACTGTCTTAGTTGATGGTAAACCTGTCTACGCATGTATGATGCTGGCAATGGATGCACAAGGGAAACAGATAACAACCGTAGAAGGCATCGCAAATGGAGATGAACTGCATCCAGTACAAGACGCATTTATCCAGCACGATGCATTGATGTGCGGGTTCTGTACACCCGGATTCATCGTCTCGTCCGTGGCACTCTTGAACGAAAATAAAAAGCCGACGCTTACTGAGATAAAAGAAGGCTTATCGGGCAACACTTGTCGTTGCGGCACTTACCCGTTTATATTTGACGCTGTTGAAACCGCTTCACAGAAGATGTAGTTTCAATTTACCTTCACTTTTGAGGACAGTCAATATGAACGTGTAATGTATTGAGAAGGAGAAAACTTATGGCATCATGGGGAGAAGCAAGCCAGTCTCGACTTATTGGCAAGCGGATTGCCCGTTTGTCCGGTAAGGATAAAGTTACAGGAAAAGCAAAGTATACGTATGACATCAATCGTCCGGGAATGTTATATGCACGGATACTACGATCCGATGTCGCACACGCAGCCGTGATGGATATTGACCTTAGTCAAGCCGAAGCATTGCCCGGGGTAAAAGCGGTTATCCCTTTAACAGAAGCAGGTAGAAATCTACGTTACCAAGGGCAAGAGATCGCAGCGGTTGCAGCGGAAACAGACGACATCGCTAAAGACGCATTACGGTTGATTTTTGTTGAATTGGAAGAATTACCCTTCGTCGTTACAGAAGCGGATGCAATGGCAGAAAATGCTCCGCAGATACGCGATTGGGAGGGAAATCAGAGTAAGCCCGGCATTAACGAACAAGGAAACGTACAAGCAGCATTTGAGGAGGCAGCTGTAACGGTAGAAGCCACCTATCACACACCTGTCCAAACACATGTCTGCTTGGAAACCCACGGACACGTCACTGAATGGACAGATGACCAGAACCTTACCGTTTGGGCATCTACACAGGCAGTTTTTGGAGTCCGAAACGATTTCGCTCGTCGCTTTGAAATACCCGCGAACCAAGTCAGAGTCATCACAGAACACATGGGTGGCGGTTTTGGAAGCAAATTCGGTCCTGGTGTAGAAGGACATACAGCAGCACAATTGTCCCGCATCACTGGACTTCCGGTAAAATTGATGCTGACACGTAGGGCGGAACACCTTGTTGCTGGAAACAGACCTTCAATGACACAGCATGTGAAGGCAGGTGCTTCAAGCGACGGTCGCCTTGTTGCTTACGATATGCGCGGCTATGGCACAGGTGGTATCTCCAGCGGTGCAGGCTTCCAAGCACCTTATGTCTATCACGTCGAAAATCGGAAAACAGAACGGTTTAACGTTGCTACAAATGCTGGCAACCAACGTGCTATGCGGGCACCAGGGCATCCACAAGGGGCATTCGCAATGGACTCACTGATGGATGAACTTGCGGAGAAACTCGGAATGAATCCACTTGAGTTTAGACGCATTAATGACTCAAGCGAGGTGCGTCAGGCACAGTACACCCTCGGTGCGCAGGAAATCGGATGGCACAGACGTAATACTGTGCCCGGTTCTGGTACAGGCGTTAAAAAACGTGGTATGGGTGTTGGTAGCGGTCAATGGGGTGGCGGCGGTGGCAGAGGTACACAAGCACGTGTTACCATCAACGCTGACGGCACTGTTGAAGCTGTCACTGGCACACAAGACATCGGTACCGGTATTCGGACTGCCATTGCTATCATCGTAGCAGAAGAATTTGGTCTTGCACCAACTGATATTTCTGTAAAAGTAGGAGATAGTGGTCCTGGGTTACCTTCTGGCGGTAGTGGTGGAAGTCAAACAACAGCATCTGTTGCCCCTGTTATCAAAACAGCAGCAATGGCTGCGAAACAGAAATTGTTTGAACACGTCGCTCCTTTACTCAAGGCACCGGTGGATGACCTACGTGTCGGAACAGGCACTATCTACGTCGCATCAGACCGAACGAATACAGTCACTTGGAATCAGGCGGCAGGTCTACTCGGTCAGGAGAGTATTAGCGAAGGTGGCAATTGGGATCAGGAACTTCGTCAAGGTGGTGTCGCAGGCACGCAGTTTGCTGAAGTTGAGGTAGATACACAAACAGGTAACGTCCAGGTTCTCAAGATTGTCGCTGTCCAAGATTGCGGATTAGCAATTAACCGATTAACAACGGAAAGCCAAATCAATGGCGGTGTTGTTATGGGATTAGGGCAAACCTTGCTTGAAGAACGGATCATGGATCCACAAACAGGAAGGATGCTAAACGCTAACCTTGAGGATTACAAAGTTCCAGGAACTTATGAGATACCCGAAATCAAGTCAATCGTTTTTGATACGCACCGGAAGGTTACGGGTGTCGGTGAACCGCCTTGTATTCCCACACTTGGTGCAATTGCAAATGCTGTCTACAACGCAATCGGTGTGCGTATACGAGAACTACCGATTACACCAGATAAAGTCCTAACCGCACTTGCTGAGAAGAAAGCATAAGGAGGTAAGCAATGGAAAAATTTAGTTACGTCAACGCGACCAGTCTGAAACAAGTTACCTCACTACTGAGTGATAGCGGATGGGGCGAAGTCATGATGATTGCAGGGGGAACTGATCTACTCGCTGAACTCAAGGAGTACATTGAAACCCCTAAAACGTTGATCAATCTCAAGACCTTACCCGGTATGGATAGCATATCTGCGGATGCGTCAGGCTTGAAAATCGGTGCGTTAACCACCGTCGCTGAAATCGCAATGCACCCGACTATCCAGCAGGACTACACTGTCCTTGCCCAAGCAGCAGCTTCTGTCGCTACACCACAGATTCGCAATGTCGGCACACTCGGTGGTAATCTCTGTCAACGTCCCCGATGCTGGTATTACAGAGATGAAACCGTCAGTTGCCTTAAAAAGGGCGGAGACATCTGTTATGCTGTAGAGGGTCTGAGCAAATATCATGCAATCTTCGGCGGAGACCCAGTTTATATTGTGCATCCATCAGATATCGCACCTGCGTTAATCGCACTCAACGCCTCAATCAAGATTGTTGGTCCTGAAGGCGAAAAGACTATTAAAGTTGAGGAATTCTTTACATTGCCGGCGGCAAATCCGTTTCGCGAAAACGTGCTTGAACCAAACGAAATTGTTGTTGAAGTTCAAGTGCCAAAGCCTAATCCGAATACGAAGAGTCTTTACCTAAAAGCGAGAGAGAAAGGGGCACCAGACTTTGCTTTGGCAAGTGTCGCAGGTGTTTTTGAAATGATGGGGAAAACATGTCAAACTGCCAGTATCGTACTCGGTGGTGTTGCACCCGCTCCTTGGCGTTCAACGGATGCTGAAACCGCTTTAACTGGAAAGATGATTAACGACTCAGTCAGCACGAAAGCAGGTGAGGAAGCAGTTAAAAACGCACAACCTTTGAACGATAACGAATACAAGGTGCCCTTAACCCAGAATCTCATCAGTCGTGCTGCAATGATGGCAGCCAGCAAATAGGAGGATGAACAAATATGTTAGAGGGAAAATCACTTCCAATTTTTAACCGTCCTATATGCCAGGACCTACGGACAAAGGCAATATATATACCCGGCGGGAACTTGCAAAACCTTGTTGAAGAAAACCCGGCAACACACTATTGGTGTAATTGCACCATGCAGGTAGTCGGACCAGATGACCAGTTTGTATCGCCAAATGCATGCAAACAATCGCGTCCCTGTTTCAGTCCGATTGGTGGGAAACCGGTAGTGTAATAGCGTGTATGTTGTTATCGGTTATCAGTGCTTCTGATAACCGATAACCTTTTTGCATCTCCTAAGAATCTTGATAAATGTTGTTAAAACCTTTGGTCCAATGGGTGCACGTCGGTTCCGTTGTCTTGATGATAGGCGGTTTCTTCTTCTTCCGCGTTGTCCTTATTCCTATTGCCAATCGTTTTCCCGACTCAAAGACGCTGATTGCATCTGCACTCAAACGTTTCAGTGCAGTAGTATGGACAGCACTACTAACGGTACTTCTATCGGGTGTGTATAACTTTCTCAGTTTCTTTAGAACGGCACGGAGGACCGCCGCAGAAACCGGTGAAGCAGATTATTCACTTTATATCTTTGTCTTAGCTATCAAATTCTTTATTGTATTTCTGGTATATACGCTTGCAGTTGTTTTAACGTTCCCATACCCCGTGTTTGAAGGCTTCCAGAAAAAGCCGACACCGTGGTTGAATCTTACGATTATTTTAGGACTTATTATCATTTTTTTATCAGCGTTTTTACGTCGACTCGCGTAATGGAATGGTTTCACAACGATAAACAATGAAAGGATCAAGCAAATGCCAGTATTAAGCAAAGAAGATTTAGCATTTTGGGAAGAAAAAGGTTATGTCATTATTCCTAATGCTGCACCGCCTGAGTTAATCCAAGACGCAGAAAAAGCTGTTTGGGATTTCCTTGAGATGGATGCTGATTCTCCAGAGAGTTGGTACACAGATCCGCCACGTGGTATTATGGTGGAAATCTATCAACATCCTGCCTTGTGGGCAACACGGCAATACCCTCGTGTACATCAAGCTTTCGCAGAAATTTGGGGAAATGAGAAATTATGGGTAAGTTTTGATCGCGCAAGCATGAGTCCTCCTAATTTGCCCGGTAAATACGAACGCACAAGTGTTGGGCTTCACTGGGATATGTCCATTGACCTCCCAATTCGTTTTCATGTGCAAGGTGTTCTCTATCTAACGGATACCGCTGCAAACCAAGGCGCGTTTGTGTGTGTTCCAGGGTTCCATAATAAAATTGAGGCGTGGATAAAGAGTCTTCCTGAAGATGCGGACCCACGTCAACAGAATTTAGAAGCGTTAGGCATGATTCCTGTTCCCGCGAACGCCGGGGATTTGATTATATGGCATAGTGCTTTGCCTCATAGTGCAGGTATCAATACAGCAGATGTCCCACGCGTTGCACAATACATCACGATGACACCTACAGGTGAAGCAAATCAGGAAGCACGAGACCGTCGTATCAATGGGTGGAAAAATAGAATGGCAGGTTTCGGTGGTCAGCGTGCAGAAAAGGAACATGAAACTGGTCAAACTGCAGAGTTGACAGAACTTGGTAAAAAGTTGTTAGGACTTGAGTTGTGGGGATAATTAGATGTTTCACCCGTAGGTCGACGTGAGCAAAGCGAATTCCGACACATATCATTTCATTGGGTTTCCCATGTCGGAGGTCGCTTTGCTCGCTCCGACCTACGGTTAAACTGACAATATAACTTATACTCTTAGGTTTCTTCCAAGCACAGGATACGCAGGATCATTATATCCTTTACCAGTATGTTCCCCAGGTGGTACTAACGCATCTATTGCCTTTTCATCATCCGCAGTTACGGTGCAATCTAAACATCCCAAGTTGTCCTCTAACTGTTCCATTGTCCGAGGACCGATGATGACAGAAGTTATAGCCGGATTTGCCAATACCCATGCCAATGCAAATTGCGTCAATGTTTTACCGTGTGCATCTGCCAAAGGTTTTAGTTCTTGTGCTACGTCAAAACTCTCATCCCGTAGTTCCGTTTGTAACATTCGTCTATCCTGACGTGCTGCCCGTGAACCTTTAGGTGGATTTTTTCCACGCAGATATTTGCCGGACAACACCCCACGCGCCAACGGACTATAAGGCACTACACCGACACCGTACTTCTCGCAAAATGGCAGCAGTTCCACCTCAACATCGCGATTCACGATATTATAGAGCGGTTGAACACAAACAAACTCCTCAAGTCCCAATTCCTCACTTGTCCAGAGTGCCTCACAAACACGCCATGCCTCAAAGTTAGAACAGGCGATGTAGCGAACCTTCCCCTGACGAACACAATCATCAAGTGCGCGTAAAGATTCTGCAATTCGGGTAGAAGCATCCCAACGGTGCAGGTAATAGACATCAATATGGTCGGTACCGAGACGTTTTAGACTTGCTTCAACTGCTGACATGATATGGAATCGGTGAGAACCACTCTCGTTAACATCATCCCCCATTGTTCCGTGAACTTTTGTGGCAATAACCCATTTCTCACGGTTCTCACTCACTGCATTCCCGATGACCCGTTCCGATTCACCACCGTTATAGACGTTAGCAGTATCAAGAAAGTTAATACCCGCGTCCATCGCACTGTGAATGATACGGATTGAATCCTTTTCGTTTGTTGGTCCACCAAACATCATTGTTCCGAGGCAGAGTGATGATACCTTTACGCCAGCACGTCCAAGTGTCCTATATTCCATATCCAATTTCCTTTCCAATTTGTTATGCCATCCGAATACCACCATTGACATCAAGCGTTGCACCTGTGATATATTGTCCCTCTTCTGTCGCAAGGAAAAGGATAACATTTGCAACCTCTGAAGGATCCGCAACGCGTCCAAGCGGAATTTGGTCTGTCATATCAGGATGGTTTTTTGCCATTTCAGTTGCAGCGATCCCGGGTGCGATTGAGTTGACCGTAATCCCATACTCACCTAACACTCTTGCCAGCGATTTTGTTAGGCACATGACACCTGCTTTTGATGCGGAATAAGGTGCAGATGCAACTAAACCACCTACCTGTCCTGCCAATGAACCGAGGTTGATGATACGACCGAACTTCTGTGTTTTCATCGTTTCCATCACCGCCTGAGAACAGAGGAAGGGTCCTTTTAGGTTGACTGCCATCATCCTATCCCACTCAGTTTCGGTGCACGCGTCTATACGGGTGTAACTGAAAATTCCTGCGTTGTTGACTAAAATATCAATTCGTCCAAACTCTTCAAGTGTGCTGTTGACCATAGCACGGACGGATTCACCATTAGCCACATCCGTTTCAATTACAACGCATCGTTTTCCGAGAGCCGTTATCTCCTCTGAAGCCGCTTCTGCATTCGCGATATTTACTTCGGGGATAACAATATCTGCACCTTCTCGCGCAAACGCTAAGCATGTCGCCTTTCCAATACCACCGCCACCACCCGTTACAATTGCAACGCGTCCTTCCAACCGCATCAATGTTCTCCTTTGTTGATTTTATCATTTCTGAGATTTTAGGTTTCATTCCCGATTTTTGTAGTATATGATGTAATACGGCACAAACTAGAAAGTTTGTGCTACAAAGAAATCTATATCATAAGAAATGGTATTTCAGTTTGCGTCCTCATAGGC
>VYFM01000450.1 GCA_009842375.1 Candidatus Poribacteria bacterium
ATCAACAATAGGGTATATTCCTTCGCAAATATTACAGAGAATATTCTCATCTTTCCATCTAACCCCACCTTTGCATTTAGGGCAGACAAGAATCTCCTTCAGTGTTTTGGTCGGACGGCTCCTGCTTTTTGCTAACAAAGACTTCGCACGCGATACAATACTCCGAGGAACAGCACTTTTTAACGTTAACAAAAACTCATCATGAATCTGATTCGAAGCTTTTGATGCCAGAAGGTCTTCAATAGTCTGCGGAGATGTCAAATCCAGTGTAGACTTCTCCGGATCCAATATCTCGTAATCGATCTTCTCTTCCCATTCATATTGAACAAGGAATAGATTATGATGCATAATATGGAACTTACGCCAATACTTATCCTGTGCAGCTAATGTATGAAAAAGTTGACCGAATTCCGCTTTCTTTTCATTCTCCTTTAATACCAAACGCCCCTTAATCAGGTTAACAACCCAATTATGGTAATGCCAACCGTATATACGTTCTCCGATTTCAGACGGTGTTTCAATATAGCCACGGGATGCAACACGCATCATTTCGGACAGCAACAAATCAGCATCTTCCACGTGTTCCAAAACATGTAAACAGATAACATAATCAAACGCACCATCTGCAAAAGGTAAAAACTGTCCATCCGCCTCTACCATCGGTCGATCCTTGACAATCATACCGCCACGTTGTTCGTCATCATCTATAAATTTATCACACAAAACATCCGAACGGACATTCGGATTGTGTCCACTGCCAATCTCAAGAACAAAATCGTCCGCACGTATGTTCATTTCTGCACAACCATCGTAATATATGGACTTAAATAAGGTATCATACTCGCAATTATCCTCCCCTTTATGCCAAAGCCTACGGCTTTTTTTACTATGCTAAAACCGTTCATCTTGAAAAACTGTGCAAGATCAATTGGATTGGCGTAATATGCACTGTCTGCATCTCCACCAATAGCATCTGCTTGTAAATCCGGATCCCGATATAGAAAGTTAGGTGTTTTCGTAAAGAAACGTTTCTTTATGTAAAGTTTACTGTTCTGTTTAAGCTGTTGAAAGGCTTGTTGTTTTGTCTCACCCCAAACAGGTCTGCCGGATCCGCCGCGCATTAAACGAACCCAGTCAAGAAAAGGCGTAATAGGTGAACAGAGATTTGGACCGGAAAGCACAATCCTGCCATCTTTACGCACAACACGCATCATCTCTGTCAATGCCGACTCTACGTCCGGAAGATGTTCAATAAGTTCGTTTGAACAGATAACATTAAAAGAATCATCGTCAAAAGGCAATTCTAATACGTCACATACTTCATATCTTAGCTTTGGATTTTCCCAGTTTTTCGCTTCCTCAAGAAATAGCGGAGAGATGTCTGTCCCGACCACATCAAAGTCCGCCTGATTTAGCAGCCGTGCGGAAATACCATTACCGCACCCGAGATCAAGAATTTTGGAACCTGACGGGGCAAAACGGGTTACCAATTCCACGTAGTGTCGGAGATACATCTCATCGTGTGCAGCCAAGAGTTCCTTGTAGGACTCCGATGTTTCGTAGAACTCGCGCATCCGCTGACGGAGTTGCAATGATGTTTCAGAAATAGGCGTTCCAAGCATTTTTATCAACTCCAACAGTCTGCAAATTATATCTTTTTAGGGACTGGATAACAAGAGAAAATGAAATGGAATGTGGTATACTAACTTAGCAGATCAATTATGAGCGGAGCGTGTTCCACGGTGCCTCATCAAATACATCAATGAGTTGGTAACCTTCATCGCCTTTGCTTGGACTCAGTGTAACAAACAACTTCGCGGGTTCAGTTGAAACATTAAATGACGCATGCACAACATCCGCTGCAATAAAAACAGAGTCGCCAGCATTTAATATCTGTTTTTTGTCTTCAAGCCACTGTTCCACGCTACCTTCAATAACGTAAATTACCTCTTCCTGATCCGGATGTTTATGAAAATCATGTCCGTATCCAGGAGATAGACTAACTTCCATCGCAACAATGTCTTTTGCACCTGTGGATACTGGACGACTGAGCCATCCAATTGTTCCCCAATCTAAATGGTCTCTTTCTACTTCTGAGGACGCTATAAATTTACCTTTCACGTATATTTATCTCCTTCACAAAATATGTAGGTGAACCCAACCGAGTTCACCTACAAAAAATACTTGAATAACAACGATTATTCACTATTTTTTAGATTTTATGGTGCCCCATGTCGTTGCTAACTTATCAAGCGGGTCAACAGCAGTACCGCGTTCAAATCCGAGATCCATTTCTGCTTGAACTTCCTCTTCACTGAGAGCACGATTCCAGATACGCACCTCATCAATCATTCCAAGAAACCTTCTATTCGCACCTTCTCCTGTGGATGCAACATAAACAACTGAGGTGTCCGCGAGTCCCGGTAAAGCACCTTTCCCGCCAAATTCACCAATGTTTTCGCCATTTAGCCAGTACCTATGTGTTCCGTTATCAACTTGACCAACAACATGCACCCACTCATTAAGTGGAATCTCTGTCGCACAGGTACTACCGCCACCAGCACTCAAGTGCAAACAATTACTCGGTGACTCTGTGTAGAAACTGTAGGAACGCGGACTGTTACCTTTTGCCAAGATACCTTGCCAACGTTGGTTATTCGGTCCCATGTGCCTTTCAGCATTAATCCATGCCATCACGGTAACAGAATTCTCAACTGTGAGAATCGGGTCATGTGGCACCTCAATCCAATCTGTAGTACCATTAAATTTTAGGGCATTCCCAAACTTGCCATCAACCAACTGTGGATCACCCATTATATCCCCATCATTTCCATATTTTGAATGGTCAATGGTAGTACTTCCATCTACCTCATCAAAAGAGAAATAGAGAATAAGTGAATCTTCAAAATCTACTGCTGCATGTGCGAAAGATACAACAAACGCAACAAGAACAAATATTACAAACAATGATCTCATTGTTCAGTTTTCCTCCAATTTTATTTTTACTTCAAGCAAACTTGAAGTTGTATTGTAAAAATTAATGTGATAATTCACATCACAATTTAATTTCTTATTACTGCTTTCTACTTTTTATCGTTCCCCACGTAGTTGCTGCTTTATGACGCGGGTCAACTGGGAAAAGCTCAAAATGACCACTTTCCATCTGTTCGATGACTTCCTCTTCGGAAAGCGCACGATTCCAAATGCGAACCTCGTCAATTAAACCTAAAAATTGACGATTCCCTTCATGTGTCTTTGCAATAACGACAGTGGCAGTATCAGCTTTACCGGGTGGGTTTTGCTTCCCGCCAGATTCACCAACATTTTCACCATTAATGTAATATCGATGTGTGCCTGCTTCCATCTGACCAACAACATGCTGCCATTCGTTTAACACGATATCTCCTTGACAGACACTACCTCCACCGACACTGAGGTGTAAGCAATTACTATTTCTTTCAGTATAGAAACTGTAGGAACGCGGGTTGTTACTCTTTGCCAAGATACCTTGCCACTGAGCATCATTTGGTCCCGTAATCCTCTCAGGATTTATCCATGCCATGACAGTGAAATCCTTATCAACGGTGAGACTATCGTCATGTGGGATTTCAACCCAGTCGTTTTGACCATCAAATTGTAGTGCTTTTCCAAATTTGCCATCAACATGTTCTGGAGCACCAGCCATTTCACCATTGTTCCCATACTTGGAATGATCAATGGTATTCTTTCCATCAACCGTATCAAAAGACATGTAAAGAATCATTGATTCTTCTGGTTCTTTTAATGCATGTGCCATAGAAACCACAAACATCATAAGAACCATCATAATACATAGATGTTTCATGTTTTTCTCCTTATTATATATTGTCAGTTTCCACATATATTTATATAAACATAGCAGAAACCTATTTCAGGACACGTCAATATTGACTGTCCTTTCTCACTGTCGCGCCTTCAGATTTCCCCATGTTACAGGTAATTTCTGTTTAGCGTCAACAGCAAAAAACTCAAAATGCCCTTTCTTCATCCCTTCATTACTTTTGTGCTTTAAGGATGCCCCATGTCGTCGCTAATTTATGCTGAGGGTCTACGGCAAAGAACTCAAAATGTCCCATCACCATTTGTTCATTAACCTCATCTTCTGAGAGAGCACGGTTCCAAATACGCACTTCGTCTATCATGCCAAGTAAATATCTAATATTATTTGGTCCCGCTGCACCTATCGCGACATTGGCTGTATTAGCGTTTCCAACGGCATCCACTTTTCCGCCAATCTCGCGGACCATTTCACCATTGATATAATAACGATGTGTTTCATTATCAAGCTGAGCGACAACATGATTCCATTCATTCAAACTGATAGGTGTGTTGCACGTGCTACCGCCGAAACCTCCTGCAGGTCCAATGCTAAGGTGTAGACACTGCGTCCCCAGGTGTGTGTAAAAACTATAAGAACGAGGACTGTTGCCCTTTGCAACTATACCTTGCCAATTCGCACCATCTGGACCAGAATGTCTTTCAATATTGATCCACACCATAACGGTTACTTCTTTCGTTACATTAAGAGATTCATGGTGTGGGATTTCAACAAATTCGTTCTCACCGTTTAGTTGGAGTGCTTTACCGTGTTTTCCTTTTACATGCTTTGGATCACCACGAAATTCACCATGGTTTTCATACTTTGAATGATCAATTGTCCTATCGCCATCAATCGTATCAAATGACATGTAAAGAATGAGCGAATCTTCTGGTTCTTCTATAGCAAGTACTGTAAATGCGACAAAAGTGAACACTAATAACAGAATAAGCAAATGTTTCATAATTACCTCTAACAGTTTGACATCTATTGTTGAATCTTAACGATTTTCTCACCTTCCACAACCATAAACTTCTGATTGACCGATAGATTTGCCGCCTTATCAATCACACCCGAAGGCCATCGTATCTCAAGCAGATCAATCTGTTCTGCTTTTCCAACACCAAAATGTGCAAGCAAATCATGAAACGACAGATAACTCCCACTGCTTTGCACTTCATGATACTGAACATGCTCACCGGTCACGACCTTTAATTTTGCACCAATACCTGAACGGTTACTCTTCTCTCCAACAACCCGTATTTGAATCCAATTGTTCCGATTGCCGACAGCATTTTGAAGCAAATCAGCACTTTGGTTGCAGTTGGTAACCAAGATATCAAGGTCACCATCATTGTCGTAATCACCGATAGCAGCACCACGACTCACTTTGTTCAATGCCAATCCGCCTGTCTCTGGCATTACATTAGCAAAAGTGCCGTCTCCTAAATTCCTAAACAGCAGATTTCTTTGCGGATAAGACACGTGCTTTTCAAGCACAGAGATATTATCCATCAAATGTCCATTCGCAACAAATATGTCTTGATACCCGTCGTTATCATAATCAAAAAACTTGATACCCCAACCGAGATAGCCGTGTGTAATCTCTGCTATCCCTGACGGTATCGTATTATCCACGAAAAAACTGCTATCGTGATTATGGTAAAGCGTATTGGTTTCTGTCTGGTAGTTGCTGACAGTTATGTCAAGTTTGCCATCATTGTTATAGTCACCAAAGTCGGTTCCCATACCAGCTTCTTCTTTACCCATATCATTGTAGCAAACGCCAGAAATTAATGCAACCTCTAAAAATTTACCTTTTCCTTCATTTTGAAATAGAAAATTCGGATCTTGGTCATTCGCTACATATACATCCGAATCACCATCTCCGTCATAATCACCAAGCGTTACACCTAACCCATGCATTGGAAGCATATCCGGGGGACGATACAAGGCAGAAACATCAGTGAACGTGCCATCTCCGTTATTTTTGTAGAGAGTGTCATGGACTGCCGGATAGGCATGCGGACCACAATAAACATGAACACCACGTTCTTCACACCGTGTATCCTCTTTCGGGTCGTAAAGAGCATAATTCGCAACATACAGATCTAAATCCCCATCGTTATCAACATCCGCAAACGCGCAACTTGTCCCCCACTGTAAATTACCAACACCCGCGCGTTTTGTCACATCAGTAAAAGTCCCATTGCCGTTGTTTTGATAAAGTTGATCTTCCCCAAAGTTGGTAACATAGAGATCAAGGTCGCCATCGTTATCATAATCACCAACAGTAGCACCTACACCGTAGGATATGCTACCTACACCTGCAGACTCAGTGACATCAGTGAAACTCCCATCACCGTTGTTTCGGTAAAGAACATTTTGGGGTGTTTTGCCGTCAGAATTTTCCACTTGAACGGCACCGTTAATCAGATAGATATCAAGGTCACCATCACCATCATAATCGAAAAAACCACCACCAGAACCGAGGAATTCATTGAATAACCTTAGCCCACTTCTGCCATCGGTATGCACAAACTTTACGCCAGCAGCCTCAGAAACATCAAGGAAAATCCGATCTGCTGTAGCAACGGGACTATATTGAAAAAAGAGAATAGTCAGGACAAAAATTGGAAGGAATAAGAAATGGGAATATACAATTCTATTTGGGTGAATCTTTCGCATGATATAACAAAAATAACTTTTACTTCGTTTGTGCTCCCTTCTTCAAACTTTCTAATTTATTCAAACCTTCCCAAGCGTCTTTATCGTTAGGGTCTATCTTTAGAATATGCTGATAAACCTCAATTGCTCTTTCAATCTGTCTCTGTTGGGAATAAATCTCTGCCAACCCGTGATACGCCAACGTCAAACTCGGCATTTTCTGAATTGCCTGTTGTAGATGCAATTCTGCTTTATCATACACTTTCTGAGAGCTATAGAGCCACCCTAATCGGACATGTGCTTCAACAGCATTAGGATTCAATTCCAGCACTTTATTGAATAGCGGTATCGCTTGCTGATGCATGTTGATATCCATAAGCAACCTACCCAGTTTATCATATCCTGAAACAAAAGTAGGATTCGACCGTAGCAATGCTTGATAAGTAGAAATTGCCGCGGAGATATGCTTATGAGCAACATGAATCTCAGCCAATGTCAACCAAAGGGCAGTATTCGTAGGGTCTTCAGCAAGTGTGTCTTCAATCGCGTAGGTTTTGTCGTAATATGATTTCATCTGTCGGAAAAGCTTCAACTGTTCCGTTGCAGATTCCGTATCCCCAAGAAGACGATACGCCTTCGCAAGGTTATAGTAGGCACTCTGAATGAAGGGCTTATGCTGAATGGCAGTTTTATAGTGAGATACCGCTTCCTGCGGTTTGTGTTGCATAAGTGCAATTAAACCCAACCATTCATAGACTTCAGCAAAAGTCGGTTTGAGTTCCAGTGTACGCTTAAATGCAGCATGTGCTTTGTCAAATTTTGCTTGATGGGTGTAGATATATCCGAGTCGGTAATGTGTATCTGCTACGGTAGAACATCTTTGGACTGCTTCAATCGCATGTTGCTCAGCGATGTCTAATTTGCTCTGTTTGCAGTAGATTTCTGATAGTAGAAGATGTGTAAATCCAAATAAACGCTGGTCTGTAGATATGTTTTGAGAGGATACAATACTGAATATTTCGTTGGCAGTCTTTACGGATAATTCTAACTCATCCTGTAACTTATAGACATTTGCTAATTGAAAGAGAACATTAATATCTGTTGGATTTCGCGCCAAAATTGATTTAAAGGTATCTACAGCTTTCGTGTATAGTTTTAATTTGACGTATTCGACACCTTGTTGTAATTCCGCAGCTGTATCAGACCTGCTAACAGGCGGAATTAGCAACAAAATCGCAATGAGAATTAAAACCCAACAAGTTCGTTTTGCGAACAAATAATTCTGGTGTTTTCCATCCACTTCCATCCGTCTGTTCTCAATCTGTCTGCGACTGTTTATCTACAACATCCTTAATCCAAGACAGGGCTGCCATACTTGATGACCAACCGATGGATGTAACTGCAAGCAGCGCAACCTGTTGTATCTCCTCACGTGAAATACCTTCACGCAGCGCACGACGCGTATGCGAATGCACAGCACCTTCCGACTTCGCACCGATTGCCAATGCAAGTTTCGTAAGACGCACAGTTTTCGGGTCAAGCGGTCCAGCAGTCCCACACGCCTCACCCAATCCTTGATACGTTTTCCACACATCAGGATATTCTTCTATAACCCCTTGAAGAAAATCAGGTAATTTCTCATTCATCTTTTGTCTAAAACCTAACTAACTTCCTCTTTCTGTGGGGCATCACTTTCTGTTTGTGCAGTTGTTTCTGCCTCTTCCGACTGGTCTTCTTTCAATCCGGCCTTAAAGTTCGTAACACTTTTACCGAGTCCGCGTGCCAACTCGGGGATACGCTTACCCCCGAATAGAAGTAAGGCAACTAAAACTACAGCAAGTATCTCCCAATGACCAAACATAAATTCCTCCATAGTAAAACGTAATCCGCACACCGAGAACATGCACGAA
>VYFM01000435.1 GCA_009842375.1 Candidatus Poribacteria bacterium
GATAGAGGGACTCATTGGCAAGATGTCATTAGAAGAGAAAATCGGACAACTTTTCATTGTTGGAACTGGTGGAAGACAGGTAGGGCGAGTACCCAAAGCACATATTTCCAAACGTTACGTCGGTGGATTTATTCTGTATGAGAAGAATATTAGTATTCCCGAACAGGTAGCAGCCCTAACCACAGAACTTCAACTACATGCACAAAAAACACCTAACGGAATTCCATTATTCATTGCGATTGACCAAGAAGGAGGAAAAGTATCAAGGTTTAAGAGAGGTGCAACTATTTTTCCAGCAAACATGGCTTTAGGGGCAACTCAATCTCAACCCTTAGCACTAAGAGCAGGGAATATCACAGGTATAGAATTAAATGTTATGGGTATAAACTTAAATCTTGCCCCTGTCCTTGATGTCAATACTAATCCGAGAAATCCAGCAATCGGTATCCGATCTTACGGGGAATCTCCTCAACTTGTTTCACAACTTGGTACTGCCTATATCCGTGGCATCCAAAGTCAAGGTGTCCTTGCTACTGCAAAACACTTTCCCGGACACGGTGATGCAAACGCTGATTCATATAAAAAAATGCCATTGGTTACAAAGAATCATAAGGGTTTAGGCAAAGTTGAATTGGTTCCGTTTCGTAAGGCAATTGATGCTGGTGTGGCAGCTATTATGACTGCACATATATTATATCCTGGACTTGACAATCAGATGCCAGCAACACTTTCTCACACTATTCTCACCAAACTTCTACGCAAAGAACTTGGTTTTGAAGGTATCATCATCACAGATGATCTTGAGATGAAGGCGATAGAGGAACGATACGACATCGAAAAAGCAGCAGTCTTTGCTATACAAGCAGGCGCGGATATGTTACTGATCCCTTGGACATTGCAGAAGCAACAAAGTGCATATAATGCTATACGTCAGGCAGTAAAAACCAAAAGAATTACAAAAACAAGATTGGATAATTCACTACGACGTATATTAAAGGCTAAGAATGCTATCGGTATGTTTGAAAAACAGATAGAACATATTGAAAACCCACAAGCTGTAAATTCACCACTGTCGGTCGTAGGAAGTAAAGAACACAGAGATATAGCTCAAAAAATCTCTACTCAGGCAGTATCTATTGTAAAGGATACCCACGGTATATTACCTTTAGATGCTGAACCCAAGGAATCCGTTCTCATAATCAGTCCATCACGCGACTTTTCAAACACTTTTATGAAGGCACATTTAGATCTTACACATGTCACAACGATTTTAATTCCACCTATAATTATCACACGGCAATACATCCCACATCTCTTATCATCAAAACCGACAGTTATCGTCGCAGGAATAGCAAATTTAAAACAGGCACAACTTATTCATGAGTTGAGTAAAAACACAGAAGTACCTATAGTTGCAATTTCTGTTGCGTCACCATATCTCCTAAGCGAATGTCCTAATGTTGAATGTGCTATTGCAGCGTATGATAATAACTATTTTTCTCTTCTTGCAGCAGTGGAAGTATTATTGGGTAAAAAACAAGCAACAGGCAAGTTACCAGTTACAATCCCTTATCAATTGAAACATTAATTTGCAAATTTTCGCCTAATAAACACCAAGAAGGAATACCTCATGAAGAATACAATCATTTCTATATTTTTAGGGTTGATTTTTCTAATCACTTTCTATCCATTTTGCACCATTGCCGAGGACACCACACGTATGAGTCTACCTGATGGTGCTAAAGCGCGTCTTGGGAAAGGTACTATCAATGAGATAGCGTATTCACCGAATGGCATGTATTTAGCGGCAGCAGGGAGAGCTGGCATTTGGGTCTATGATTTGTCAATACATCAAGAAGTTGCACTCCTTACGGATAGTACAGGACCTGTCAGTAGTGTCGCATTCAGCCCAGATGGAAACACTATCGTTAGTGGCTATGACAGTGGGGGTATCTTGGTTTGGGATGTTAAAACAGGTAAACGTATAAAAACTTTGGCGACCGTACAAGAGTGGGTTAGTAGTGTAGCGTTCAGTCCAGGTGGTAAAATTATCGCAAGTGGTGGTGCATGTGTGGAAGGTTTGTGTCCAGGAATCACATTATTGGATATCCAAACAGGGGAACAGCTTAAATCATTTGGAGGTCTCCATACTACTTTGAGCGTATGTTTCAGTCCGGATGGAAAGATGCTCGCCAGTAGTGGAGATGAATGGGACAGCAACATCCGTTTGTGGGATGTTCAGACTGGCGAACTCCTCAAGACTCTCAAAAAACGTACGGCTTTTGAAGATTTTGAGGGTCGCGATGTCAACAGTGTCGTTTTTAGTCCGGATGGAAATACAATCGCCAGCGGCAGTGGTAATGGAACCATCCGCCTATGGAATGCTCACACGGGTGAATTCATCAAATATCTTGTAGGGCATACGAAGCCTGTCAGCAGCGTCGTTTTTAGTCCAAACGGAAATAAACTCATGAGTGCTGGCGCGGACGGTGTCTGCTTATGGAATGTCAACACCGGTGAATTCATTAAAGATATTCCAATCCCCGCAGTCAGTGCAGCTTTCAGTCCAGACAGAAAGACATGCGCGATTGTAAGTGAAACGGGTATATCTGTACGGAATGCTCATACTTTCAAATACCTCGAAAGTCTTACGAGAAATATAGGTTCAGAAGATAAATTCAGAGGAAAAGATATAGGTTCTATCGGAAGTGTGGCTTTCAGCCCAGATGGTAACACGATTGTTAGTTGTGGTGGAAACAAAATCCACCTTTGGGATTCCCACACTAACCAACTCCTCATAACGCTGATAGGGCATACGGAATCTGTTAATAGTGTCGTTTTTAGTCCGGATGGAAACAAGATCGCCAGTGCAAGTGACGACAGAACCATCCGCATATGGAATGTCAACACACGTAAACCCATCAAAACACTGATGGCACATGCGGATTCGGTCAATAGTGTCGTTTTCAGCACGGATGGAAACAAGATCGCCAGTGCAAGTGACGACAGAACCATCCGTTTATGGAACGCCAACACCGGTGAACTTCTAAAAACTCTCACAGGACATATAGAGAACGTCAACACCGTCACCTTTAGTCCAGACGGAAATACAATCGCCAGTGGCAGTGGAAGGTTAGTATATTTGGGAGAGGGTGAGGATTCGGGTACGTGTGTAGGACAGGAAATTCGCCTATGGAATGCCAACACCGGTGAACTCATCAAAACTCTTACAGGTCATACATCCGTAGTCAATAGTGTGGTATTCAGTCCAGACGGAAGCACAATCGCCAGCGGTAGTGGACATTGGTGGGGCTATGAAGGTAAGGCGAGTGCGGGCGAGGAAATCCGTTTGTGGAATGCCGACACAGGTGGTGAGCTTCTCAAAACTCTCACAGGACATAAAGATGTGGTCTCAAGTGTGGTATTCAGTCCAGATGGGAACCTTATCATTAGTGGAGACTGGTATGATTGGGATGGATATCTCAGTAGTGGGACTTGGAGCGGTGAAATCCGTGTATGGGATGCTCACACCGGCGAACACCTTAAAACGTTCAAAGGACATACAGGTGGTGTTTCAAGCGTGGCATTCAGTCCAGATGGGAAAACGCTCGCAAACGGGAGGACTGATGGTACGATACTTCTATGGGACTTCTCCTCACCACCGTAAACAGCTCTATCGCAGCGAGAATTTACACTAACGATATAATAAACATTCACACAAGTCGCTTAACACTGACAACACAGGAGACAAAACGGTGAACGTTCTACTAATAGGCGGTTCAGGGCACGTCGGAACCATGACGCTTCCTTACATGAAGGAGCACCATAATTTTCGTGTGCTTGACCTTAGCCCACCAAAAGACAAATCTATAGAATACATACAAGGGTCTGTTACCGATGCAGATATTGTACAGGAAGCGTTGAAAGGGATGGACACATTTGTCTACATGGTGATGTTACGTCCGACAAGTGACCGTTCATCTGTTGCAGATTTCCCAGACATCGTTGCTAACTACGATGTGAATGCAAAAGGACTACATATCCTACTGCATGCTGCAAAAGAAGCAGGTATAAGACACGGTGTCTACACTAGTACCTTTACAGTACACGAACGCACACGAAATAGTTATCCTTATGAGGACATTGTACCACGCGATAATCCAGGTGTTTACGGACTGACAAAAAGTTTTGGCGAACAGGTCTGTGAATACTTTGCGCGCGAACATGATTTGTCCCTCATAGCACTCCGTATTACAGGTCCGTCAACTCGGGAGCAGTGGTTAGAACGCTGCAACCAACCAAAGGACTCATCTGTGCATATCTGGTGGACCGATGAGGAGGACCTCGCCCGTGCTTATCTGGCTGCTATTTCTGTTGAGCATGAAGGATTTGATGCTGTTTTCATTGCTGGGGATTATGAACAGAAGGAAATAAATCTCTCAAAAGCGAAACGACTACTCGGATGGGAACCACTGACACATACGTTGGGGTTATAACAAGCATTTATGGTGAAGTTTAGAAATAATTCTACATTGCTACAGTTAATGATTTTGATGGATGTACTTTTTGACATCTCATAAATGCTGTAGGAGCGACCTCTTGGTCGCGACCGGTAAATCAACGGTATGAACGCCATTAAGGCGTTCCCCGGGTCGCTCCTACAGAAGGCTTGGTCAAACGTTATTTATGAAATATCCTTTGTTGTATGTCCCCCATTTTGCTAAATCTCATACCTAACGCGTATTCTGATGGAATATAAAAATTTGATTTATCAAACTCACGTCAGAATAGGTATAATAAACTGTGGTCGGAGTAAGTTTGCGATGTCTGACACGTATCATTTCACTGGGTTTCACATGTCGGACTTCGCTGCGCTCACTCCGACCTACAAGATATTGAAATTGTGACATATCTGATACATTACAAACACATATTAAATGTTAAATCTTGCATAAATATTACATATATGGTAATCTGTTAGAAATTGAAGGGAAATAATTGATGCAGCAACCGGAACTTACATTAACTGAACATCGCCCATTCCAAACCCAAAGAAAAGACACCTGGTGGGTTCAACCTATGGCTGTTTTTATCGGGTTAGGCGTATTCATTGTTTACGCGACATTTCGAGTTTTTTTGGGGGAACATTACTTGCATGATCCCTACTTGTCGCCATTTTATTCTCCTCTACTATTTAGTCCTGATGGTTCCCATAGTTGGTTAGGAAAAATGCCAGAATGGATGCCACCTTTTATAACACCAGCAGTGCTCATTTTGTGGGCACCCCTCGGATTTAGATTTACATGCTACTATTATCGTGGTGCATATTACAAAGCATTTTGGGCAGATCCACCTTCATGTTCTGTATCTGAACCACGTAAAGGATATCGAGGCGAACATTCATTTCCGTTGATTATTCAGAACATCCACAGATATTTTATGTACATTGCGATAGTATTTTTAGGAATCCTATCCTATGATGTATGGAAAGCACTCTGGTTTGAAGATGGAAAATTTGGTATTGGAATCGGGACTATAATATTAGCTGGAAATGTGGTGTTATTAGGTGGATATACCCTCGGATGCCACTCTTTACGACACTTAGTAGGTGGAATAGTAGATTTGCTGTCAAAAGCACCTATTCGCAGAAATATGTATAACTGCATCAGTTGTTTAAACCGTAAGCACATGTTGTGGGCATGGATGAGTTTATGTTGGGTAGGTTTTTCTGACCTATATGTTTTTATTGCTTCAGTATATGATTTGAAGGATTGGATAACGTTTTAAGCATTGTCTATAGTGAGGATATTTTAGTTTGGCATCTTATGAAACTTTTGAACATGACGTATTAATCATCGGTGCTGGTGGCGCAGGACTTCGTGCTGCAATAGAAGCAGCTGCAGATGGTTTGAAAGTCGGATTAGTATGTAAATCTCTACTTGGAAAAGCACATACGGTAATGGCTGAAGGTGGTGTTGCAGCAGCGTTAGCGAATGTAGATGAAAGAGATAGTTGGCGAGTCCATTTCGCAGACACTATGCGTGGAGGACAGTATCTCTCAAATGCACGAATGGCAGAACTCCACGCAAAGGAATCACCTGACAGAGTCCGGGAACTTGAAGCTTGGGGGGCACTCTTTGATAGAACACAAGACGGGAGTATTTTGCAACGGAACTTTGGAGGACATCAGTATCCAAGACTTGCTCACGTTGGTGACCGAACAGGTTTAGAAATGATTCGGGCATTACAGGACCACGGAATTCACCAAGGTATTGATGTGCACATGGAGAATACCATTGTTTCCCTCCTAAAAACAGGGGATAGAGTTTCGGGTGCTTTCGGATACGAACGCGAAAAAGGTCGTTTCAAAATCTTTTCTGCGAAAGCAGTTGTACTGGCAACTGGCGGTGTCGGAAAAGCATATAAAATCACAAGCAATAGTTGGGAATATACAGGTGACGGTCATTCACTTGCCTACCATGCTGGGGCAGAACTCATTGATATGGAATTTGTACAGTTTCACCCAACAGGTATGGTTTGGCCTCCAAGTGTCAGAGGCATCTTAGTTACAGAAGGGGTTAGAGGGGAAGGGGGAATCCTAACAAATAGTGAAGGAAACCGCTTCATGTTTGATGATATTCCGGAATTGTATGTGAACCAAACGGCTGATAATCCAGAAGAAGGATGGATATATACACAGGGTGACAGAGAGGCACGGAGACCTCCAGAATTACTGACTCGTGATCATGTTGCACGTTGCATTGTTCGAGAAGTCCAAGAAGGCAGAGGAAGTCCTCATGGTGGTGTGTTCTTAGACATCTCTTGGATCAAGGAAAAGATCCCAAATGCCCCTGAACACATCCGAAGAAAACTACCAAGTATGTACCATCAGTTTAAAGAACTCGCTGATATTGACATCACACGAGAACCCATGGAGGTAGGACCCACAACACACTATATAATGGGTGGTATCCGTGTTGATGCTAACACACAGATGACTTGTGTGCCCGGACTATTTGCAGCAGGGGAATGTGCAGCGGGTCTACACGGGGCAAACCGTCTTGGTGGTAATTCTCTATCTGACTTACTTGTTTTTGGTAAACGTGCAGGTGAATACGCTGCCCAATTTGCTGTCAAGAGTGGTGAAGTAGCAATTGATGATAGTGAGATTGAGGAAATCGCACAGCACGTCCTAAAACCTTTTGATAACCCAGAGGAAGGTGATAATCCTTACGAAATTCAAGCACAACTTCAAGAAAAAATGCAGGAATTAGTGGGTATCGCGCGTAGTCAAGAAAGTCTGACACAAGCATTAGAAGAAATACAGACCTTACGTGAAAAAGCGGACATTGTTCATGCGATAGGAAATCGTGAATACAACGCAGGATGGCACACGGCACTTGACCTTGACTGTTTGATCACTGTTTCCGAATCAATTGCGCTTGCAGCTCTTGAACGCAAAGCAAGTATCGGCGCACATTCTCGCGACGATTTCCCCGAAAAAGAAGAACAGGGAGCAGGTAAATACAATACTATTGTTCATAAAACACAAGATAACACAATGGCTATACGACGTGAACCCGTTCCTGAATTAACCGAAGAGTATCAACAAATTATTGACGAAATGGGGTAAAACGACACATTGGAAGGAATCCAAAATGGAAAAAGCAACTTTTAGAATCTGGCGCGGGGATGCCAACGAAGCGCAATTCGTTGATTACGAAACTGAAGTCTCTGAAGGGATGGTGGTTTTGGATGCGGTACACCGTATTCAAGCAGAACAAGCTAATGATTTAGCTGTCAGATGGAACTGTAAGGCTGGTAAATGTGGATCTTGTTCCGCTGAGGTAAACGGTAACCCCAAATTATTGTGCATGACCCGTCTTAACGATTTACCACTTGACCAACCTGTCACCGTTGAACCGATGCGTGCATTTCCACTTATCAAAGACCTTGTTACAGATGTGTCGTGGAATTTTAAGGTAAAAGAGAAGATGAAACCTTTTACGCCGCGTCCCCCAGATGCGGAAGACGGAACGTGGAGAATGGAGCAAGAGGACATTGACCATATTCAAGAATTCCGTAAATGCATTGAATGCTTTCTCTGTCAGGATGTCTGCCATGTCTTACGAGAACATGATTTACACGATGAATTTATAGGACCGCGCTTCTTCGTATATGTCGCATCCTTAGAGATGCATCCTATTGACACAGAAAATCGCTTGGAGGAATTGAAGAATCAGGACGGAATTGGTTATTGTAACATTACCAAATGCTGCACAAAAGTGTGTCCAGAACACATAACCATTACTGATAATGCCATCATTCCATTAAAAGAACGTGTTGTAGACGAGTTTTATGATCCGATTAGAAGGCTATTTAAGGTATTTACTGGTTGAGTAGAAAAT
>VYFM01000482.1 GCA_009842375.1 Candidatus Poribacteria bacterium
ATCGGTTCTGACCCGTTATTGGATATTTCTATCCATTGTGGTGGTGTAAATCTTGATTCCGACCCATACATTATTTCGCTGATATTGATCGGTTTAGATGGATCCTCCACCATTGGCGGTTCAGGCGGTATTTCTATTATTGTATTTGGACCGAGGATACCAACTGAACTTATATCGCCCTCATCGCCATAGAATGTTTTTTGAACTTCAAGCAGACTCGCATCCGCTGCGGATACCCAACTGCTTTCTAATGTTCCATCAAGTGCTGTTCCATTGTCATATAGGCGAAGGAGTGATGTTCTATTACCTGCGCGGATTCTCCCCCTATTGTAGTAGTAGGGCAGGTTCCAAAGGACTGTGTTTCCATCATAGTTTCCTGCCTGATCTATCACATTGCCATCTTTGTCAATCAACTGAATGAGGAAGCCATTTCCACTCATGAAAGTATCCCAGAAACTAATATCCAAACCACCCCGCCATCGCAAAGCGAAAACCTGATCGTCCATGAACCCGCCTGAGTTATTTGAATCTTCGTCTGTTACGACCAAAAGTGTTTCGTTATTCCATAAAGCAGGGGCGTCACCCCAAAACTCATCTTCAAAAACGATTGTCGCAGTCAACGGACCGACTAAATTTTCCATGTCTGCGTTCTGGATGATAAGTTTCCATCCTGTCATATCAACTGGCTTTGACCCCGAATTAGATATTTCTATCCATTGGTGTGGTGTGAATCTTGGTACAGAACCGTACATAATTTCACTGATAGTAACTTCACTATATGTGTCTTCTGTGATAAAACAAAAACATGTGAGTATCAGAATAACTATTACGGTTATTCTATTCGTAACTATCATTTTCATAAAAAACTCCTTTGTCCTTCGATTGAAAGTGCGATTGTCGTAGTAATCATGCATCTTTTCCTTGTTAGCCCGCCGACTAATAGCCAACAGATGATAACTACTTTCGTCCCAATATCTTGTGTGTTTCGGTAAAATCGTTATTGCTTGTTTAGCACTTCAGAAGTATTAGCATTCCTGCTTCCAAATCGAGTACCAATTCCAATAATCAATGAGAACTCATTAGCGTCTTCGTCCTCATCTTCAACGAACACACGTTGATAATGTGCTTCTGTCCTTAACACGAAAGCCTGTCCTATACGCCACTGATAACCAAGACCTATTCCAACGCTTGTCATGGTTTGCTCTTCGTCGAAAAGAAAAGTACCTTCGCCACCACTAAATACAGTTGCAGAGGCACGTCCTAATAAGTATGGTATAGACACTACGTGGCTTTGCAGAAAGTACGCGACCCGTCCTCCAAGATGGAGTATCGTTAGGGTCTCACTCTCCTCCTCATCCCAGTACTCATCAGAAAATGAAACGGAAATTCTTCCAATACTGAATTCCGGACCAATGGCAAACTGGTTACTCGGAAACCATGTGGCGTAAAGCGCAGTTGGAGAAGAACCCAAATATAAAAGGGACGAAGGTATTTGAGCATAGGTAATACTACTTGAGTAATCACTGTCATCATGATCAGGAACAAGACGGGATATACCGAATCGTGTTCCGAACTCAAAATCAGTGGCAAAAGCGGGAACTATAGCCAAGACGAATGAAGTAAGAAGAATAAAGCCAAAAATTGGTAGAATTGTTCCAATTTTCTTTGATTTACAACTAACGTTTTTCATTGAAAACCTCTCTGTATGGACATCTGATTGCAATAGGCAATCAGATCCATGTAACAGTGAAAATACTATTTCCGTATCAACATCTTCCGCGTAGCGGTGGAGTTTCCTGCGGATAGTTTAAGGTCATTATCGTCAGTCTTTAAGGTACAAACCGTAGAAACAACCATAATTAATACCCTAATTTAGTTATGATAAGACATATCATATAATTAATTCAAATTATTTTATATAAAGTCTATTCACAACTATAAATAATACAATATTTAGAAGTAAAAAACAAGTTATATCTATGAAAATTGCGAGGTGTGTAAAGTTTTTGACACTGTTGCGTAGGGGCAGGGTCTCCCTGCCCGATTACCACGTCTCGCTACATCCTATCCCAACCACTACTGATGGATAGGATGTATTCCCATGAGGGCGAGGAGACCTCGCCCTTACGATATGTATGGGCGTGAGGTAACCTTTTGCTAAAAACTTTACACACCTAATTGCAAGTTTGATTTGAAAATCGTATAACACTTTAGGTAATTTCTCAGAAGAAATTATCTCTTCAAACACCACTTAGAACTTCAAAAATTTGACTAAAAATTAGATTTTTGATAGTATCAACCTGAGTTCGGTATAAGATTTGTAGTGCTACATGTTGGATCAAGTTCCGAAACCCAATCTATAGCCTCATCATTTAATTTTATGAAAATACAAAGTATGTGAACACCTCATGACAACCAATGTTCTACAAGATATTATTTCACGATGCCACAGACGACATGAGAAACCCCTTAATCAACAGAAAACGATCTCAGAACCTGCACTTTACAGAGGGCTTCCTTATCATTACACCGTCTATTGTGCACACAAATACCCTGTGATGCTTCAAGACTTAGAGGCAGCAAGTATTTCCTTTACGCCGATAGGTCAAGCTCCCGGAACTGACCGTCCGCCGCGTCATTTTGGAGGAGAACGGTTCTTGAAACGTCAACAAGCGACAGACTGGGATGCCGTCCGATGGCACAAATCGTGGGGAATTCAAGTGTATACAGGTATGCCCTCAGCGCGTGATGACGCGCCATGGCATGACATCGACTTTAAATATGAAGCACTATGCACTGCCCCTGATGCCGTTCTTGCTTGTATTCAAGCACTTGTTGATAGTGTTGCAAACCCATTATTGACAATGTCACAGTCTGGTGGATTGCGGTTTTCTTGTAGGATACCGGGATACCTACATCCAAATACCAATCAGGAACGGTTGTCCTTCTATAAACAGACTCCAACAGTAGAGAACTCACACCAACACGAAGAGGCTATTGAAATTTTAGGGGATAAAGGATACAATTGCTGGGATGCGCGCTATGAAATTCTACTTGGAGATCTATTAGATCCGCCTATAATTTCTAAAGAAATTTTCTTTGTTCCTATTGATGCTCTTCGCGCCGCGCTTCACCATCCTGTCTCTCAAAGCATACAACACAAGGAAAGCATTCCCAACGCACCATATTCTCTCGGATCAGGCAAACTTGACCTCGCCAAAGAGGCATTTTTTAAGCGCGGGTTTTCTTATGTCAGACAAAAGGACGGATTTCATTATTGGAACCGGCAAGATAGTGAGATTGATAACACAGAGGTATCACTGTGGGAGAATGAAGATGGTGTGTGGTTACGGGCGTCTACATCTGATACCGGACTGCCTATGGAAACAACACTTATAACAGATGTATGGAAGGACACTGGCATCCTGCCGCCGATCCCTGCAACAGGGCTGCCTATAGATGATAAAGCACTTGTCGTTCGGGAAGGGAAAATCAGCCCACTGATAATAAAACGCCCTCCTCCGATTTTACACAAATCCAAACTTACCGAAAAAACTTGCCAAACACACGAAGAAATTAGTGTTCAGGTACAGCGTGCTTTTGATAGGAACGTCCGCGTTCTTGAATTTATTCCTGAAACAAAAACAGAGAAAAACTGCAAAGTAAAACTTCTTCTACAAAACGACGAGGTAATCTGTTTAAACCTGCCAAATGCTGAACTCGCGACATCAGCAGGACAATTTCTTCAAAGGCGAAATGTTGAATCGGTTGCACGTTGGCAGGATCGAATGTATCTATGGGATCAAGTGAAAGATATTCCCATTGACGAACGCATGGCAACTCTCTTTCAACGTGGAAACGTATGTGAAGATGCTGAGCGGTGTGATTCACTTAAGAAAAAAGGTGGGAATCCGAGCGAAATTATCTGTCCACAGTGCAGCGTTTACACAGCATGTCAGGAACGTGGTTATCTATCACAAACCTCTGCACTACAAACTACCAAAACACAAATAATGGATAATTTTCGACTGTTTCTGGACCCAGAATACGCAAAAATAGTGGAACAACTTCTCAAAGTGAGCGATGGAACACAACTACTTTGTATCATTAATGTTACGAAAAAAAATCATTTGTTTCTTAAATGCGGACTGTCTAAAACGACATTGGAGGAGTGGATTGTCAACTGGCAAGGCAATGCCTTAGGAAACTTTGCGATGGCTCTACTGAATGTATTAGAAATCAGAGATAAATACCATGCTAACGCCATCAAACGCCTCCGAACAGTGATGAAAACATTTGAATGGTTGGAAGAAGAACTCATACAACAGATGTGTCACGTCAATGTGCGGGGTAGAGTAGTCGGACGAGGGACAACTGATAAAGAAACTGGAGAGGAATTGGCACGTTGGACAATTGAGTTTGAACAAGGGATCTCCGCTTATATTCCTTTGGATGCCGTGGCAGCGGACAAACTAGCAGCACAAGAACAACCCTTTTTTCAACTCCACACTTTCATCCCTAACGAAGATATAACAATCTTAATGTCTATAGCGGATGCCATCAGATTGGGTATCCTGGATGCGGCGACTGTTGAAAACATTCAAGAGTTCCCAAAGGTTTGTTCGGATCCAAATTGGACGTTTTGGCATCAACTCAAACGTTTCTTTGCACATTACGCGAGGGACACTGATGCACCGATGCGATGGGAGAACGAAGAACTACGGTTCTATATACCACCGGTACTTCATCCGAGCGTCAAACACCTTTTGGTCACCACCCCAGTTTTCTACGGCGAGCATCTACGTCGCGCATTTTTCAATGAGAAAGTTGAAGCACTTCCCACCCAACCGATGGTGTGGGTTTCCGGAAACCGCATTTTTCAGATTCGCACCCACACTTATCCACGGAAGACAATTTTAGACATCAGCAACACATGGGACAGTCTCGGTATGTCTGAAACAGGGCAGCACATTTTTTGGAGAATCCAAACTGAAATTGAAAGAAATCCAAATATTAAGCATGGAATTATAACCCATGTTCACGCAATTGAACAACTGAAGGATATTGAGAAGAATGAGAACGTCTGTTTCTTGACAGGTTTCGGAGTGTTGGAAGAATTGAAAACCGCTTTTCAAGAGACACAAGTCTTATGGATAGTTGGCATGCCAGAAATGGGACCACGGGCCGTTGTAGAGCGCACTCAGATATTGTATGGAAATGACGAAGAACCCCTCTCTTATGAAATGGAACCTAAACTCTACCATTACAAAGACAAACGCGTCCAGAGTGTTTACGAAATAACGATTTTACGTATATTCATAGAGATTTTAGAACTAGCGCAGCTAAACCGTATGTCAAACAAGAAAATTATGTTGATTACAGGCTTGCATATTCCTAAGATCACCGACAGACCTGAAACTCTGCTTTTTGACTGGGAAGATTTTGATGTTGCAGGTAGGTTAGATAGACTCGCCGAGGTGATAGAAACACGTCAACGTTTTGAGGCGGAACGCGACAAGTTGACACCAGAATCCAGCAGAAAAAAGGTAGAGACAGTTCTGGGATGCTCCACAAGGCAAGCAAACCGAGTGTTGCAAAGAATGAGGGGCGGGAAACTGGCACGGGTTCCTTTCCGTGAACAAATTCTCACACTCCTCGCCGACGGAGAGAAAAAAACACCGGAAATCGCAGCAGCAATTCAAGGACACCCAAAAGCAATAAATACAGAACTCACACGCCTTGTAAACACCGGTGACATTATAAAAATCAAACGGGGTGTTTATACACTGCCAGAAGTATAGAATGACTGCTGTTTTTAGATTTAGTCGTTAAATCTAAAATATCTAATTGAACTTTAAACTATCAGTATCTATAGGAATAGACATCGCAGCGCATTGGGATAGTAAAAACGCACTCAGAGACCTGTTACCTGGCCAAATACACATTTGGCATTCTGCATGAATTAGCGGTTTAACATTGTGTAACATTAGACAATCCGCTGAGAAGACAGTTTTATTTCACTGCTATGCCTGCGGGGATGTTAGCATTGCTAGGGTAAATGGCTCCCACCACCTGTTTGGGACCAGAAATCTTCGGCAGTTTGTTGATGGTTTTGCTCCAGCCACTGATGAATTTGCCTCAGAATGCGTGGCAACCCTTTTTGCGGTAAGTTTGCTGCTTCCCAACTTGCCATTTGCTGCCGCAGCTGGGCACCAATCGGGTTTTCAACGGTTATATCTACTTGATGGCATGCCTGTACCAGTTTTCGGTCGTCTGTTGCAAGGATGTTAGCACCACGTGTGCGCGCTGCTTGCAGCAGAACTGCATCAGTCATGTCAATTTCTAACACATCAGCAATGTGTATCGCATCAAGGGTTATCGGCAAATCTACTTCAATAATTTCTATAGGTCCCGCAGAAAATTGGGAAAGTTGCTGTGAAGCAAGGCTTGCCTCTACAGCATAAACCTTTGTAAGGATCGCTTTTGCTTCAAGCAGCGTAAGCGTTGTCGTAAACCAACTGGTGCGATCTCGGATAAACGACTCACACGCCGCAGATGCTGGATGGTCATCAAGCAAGGAGTAGACGATAAACATTGCGTCTAACCCGCGCGGCGCGGATTGATCAGAAGATAAGGTCATCACCACTCACCTCGGACAAGTCTAATGCCGAAGGATTCCCCATCTTGAGTTTCTCCGCATAAACCTCATCCCACGTTTGGGCAATGTAGGGACGGATTAATATACCATCGTCTGTCTTTTCGATCACGATACCTGATTCCAATCCCAATTCTTTTACCCAGTCAAGGGGTAATTTGATTTTATAGTCAGTCTCCAACGATAGCGTTTTCATGGTACCCACCTCTGCCTACAAATAGTTTAGAAAAGTATAACACAACTTGAATCAGTTATCAATGGATTTGATAGGTGCTTCTAATTGACGAGTCAAGAAACGCCATTTAGTAGCAAATGCTAATATAAGAGCGAAGAATCCCCACGTTTTAGTAGGGGGAGTATGTCAAGCAATTGGTGGCTTTTTATACTCTAAAAACAAGTGATTCAAGGATTCGGACAACAACACCTGGATGCTCTTACCGGTTTCAAGCGACAGCAATTTCAGTTGGTAATGTACATTCTTATCAAAATACCCGGACACTTGTTTTTTCCCTTGCCTTGAGGGTGGTGTGTAAAGTGTACCGTTTCCTACCTGCTCGGTCTTTGTAACTTCTACCGAGTTCTCTTTTTCAGAGTTTTCTAAAGCTTCTGTAAGTTTATTTTTTGCTGGCATGTAGTGCCTCCATTTCGTTAGCAAGATAGTTATAGAGCGCGCGCACTTCGTTAGAAGCTTTGCCACGTGGTTCATATTCTTGTACCGTCAGTCCATCTGTAATTGCATGTGCAAAGGCGATACGGTGTCCGAGTGAATAGGGGGCACAGGGTATATCATAAGCCGCTATCGCCTGTCGTGCTTGCGCTGCAAGATCACCATGAGGTGGAACAGCATTTAGAACAACAACTGCAGGAACCTCAGCAAGTCTTACAATATCAATCGTTGACCGGATAGACCTTAAATCCAAAGCTGCCGGTCGACAAGGTATCAACACAATCGTTGCTTCTCGTGCGGCTGCAAGAGCAACCGACTCAGCGTAAGGTGCAGTATCTAAAATAGTGAGTGTCGCCCCGTTTTGTTCTGCGGTTTCAAGAAGTTTAGGTAAACGCGTGGCGTGTGCTGAAATTACGGACGGTGTATCTAACTCGCGATTGTCTTTCCACATCATTGCACTTTCTTGCGGGTCTAAGTCTATCAGAGCAGTTGTATGACCTGCTTGTTCTGCAGCAACAGACAAATGCACTGCGAGCGTTGTTTTACCCGCTCCACCTTTCCTACTCAAGATTGCTATAGTTTTCATAAGAATCCCATAAGTGTAATCATATCCGCATGTAGTCATGATGACATGGTATTGCGCTATCATTCCAACATACAGACATGTCATCAAGGTATCATGCCCGCATGTAGTCATAAAAACGATGTTCTTGTAGTGAGGGTTACAAAACGTTGAAGCGGTGTAGTATATGTGTCATTGTGTTAGATTATACCTAACATTTTTACGTCTACAGATAAACGTACAACACACGCTATTTCGCCTACTCCACCTTCTTACTTATAGGTAGCAATAGTTTCATGAGAATCTCATCATGTCAACATGCGGATATGTCATCAGGATGTCATGTCCGCATATAGTCATAAACGATGTTTGATACGAGGGGTACAGAATGATGTTGAAGCGGTGCAGTATATATTTAACACATCATTTAACAAGAGTTATTAGATTTCAAATCATCTGGTGAATTATACAACAAAACGAAAGAACCCTATCATTTGACAAGTTAC
>VYFM01000028.1:0-5149 GCA_009842375.1 Candidatus Poribacteria bacterium
TCAACTTGTATTGTCAATGTATTTCTAAAACCTAAACATCTGTTAATTATACAAAATCTTTTTGTATATGTCAAATAAAAAAGTAAAATTTTATATTGGATATATATTGGTGTTTTCTAATAACGGGAGATGAGGTAAGAAATATACGGTTGATATAAGATAGAATTGGAAGGGAATCAACTGATTACTCAGTAGGTTCTGAGGTTAATGAAAGGAATAATTCCTCTAAACTCATCTCGTCTGTGCGTAACTCAAGTATATCCCATCCAGAATCAACAACAGTTTTTGCGACTTTTGGACGCACATCTTTATCGATTTCATATCGAACATAATAAGTATCACCGAGATTTTCAGTGGATTGCTCTACATTAAGAACGTGAGGTATATTGTTAAGTGTGTCTATTATAGTATCGGGTTGTCCGCCAGATAACATAAGCGTTAGTGTTTTGTAATGAGTATCAATATGGTCATCGGTATGTGTAAGACTTGGGACAGTGCTACCGTTTGTCAATGAGACATCACCAGTAATTTTACCATTACTTATAATTAGCAATCTTTCACACGTCATGCTTGCTTCAGGCAGAATATGGGTGCTGAAGAGTATCGTTCGTTCTTTGCCAAGTGATTTGATCAACTCACGGATCTCAACGATTTGTCGTGGATCTAAGCCTGATGTGGGTTCATCAAGGATTAGAACTTCTGGATCATGTATGAGTGCTTGTGCCAAACCTACACGTTGTCTGAAACCTCGAGATAATTGCCCAATAATCTGATTCCTTCGTTCTAATAGACCACACGACTCAATAGCAATATCTAATCGTTCCTTTATTTGCTTGCGTGGAACACTTCGGATTTTTGCCATGTAAGAAAGATATTTTGTGACTGTCATTTCATTGTAAAGTGGTATATTTTCTGGGAGATAACCAATTCGTTTGCGTACTTCACGCGATTCCTTGAATACATCATAACCAGCGACGGTTGCAGTTCCTTTACTTGCCGGCATAAAGCAGGTCAAAATCCTCATCGTTGTAGTTTTACCAGCACCATTGGGACCGAGAAAACCAACAATTTGCCCTTTGTCTACGCTAAAGGATATATTGTTAAGTGCTTGAAATGGACCGTAGTTTTTTGAGAGGTTATTGACTTCGATCATTTTTAATTGGCTTAGATATTAGGAAATGATAACAGCAAGTGCTGGTTAGACTTTATGGCTTTAATCAACGTGATCGTCATTTTTCCGTGGGATAGTAAAGTCCAAATCTCTGGGACGACCAGATAGATACAAATTGTTATCGGGATTAACACTTTCGGATTCTGCAAGCACTTCGGGTAAATCAACTGGTACAGATTTAACCTCAATTCTATCTGGGTAGACATAGACCTGCCGCCACATCATCGGATAGCAAATTATTCCAGATGTGACAACACACAACAAACCTTGTTCTCTAAAGACGCGGTTGAGATGTAAATGTCCACAGAAGAACCCTAAAATCTGTTTTTCAAATGGTGCGGCGATTTCAATAATTTCAGCTGAATTTGCAATCCGAGAACCGACCCCTTGAAACTCAACGCTTGGGAACGGCAGTTGATGTGAAAAAAAGATTATTTCCTCACCATAATCAGCTGCTTTTTTCATTTCACGTTCTACCCAAGCAAGTTGATTCGTACTGACATATCCATGGGTTAAATCTTTGGGAACTTCTTGTGCGTCAAGCAAAATAAAACGGATATTGCCTTTAACAAAACAGGTTGACCCCATACCATTTATACCGAATCGTTCTATATATGCGTCTTTAGATCCAGTTTCGGGGTCAAGATCATGGTTGCCTGGGATATGATAACATGGCATATTTAAACGTTCACTTAACATTAGAGCAGTATGCAATGATGCTACATATTCTTCTGCTGACATATCAAAACTATTCCCACCGCATACAATATCTCCCCCATGAACAACAAATGCAGGATCAAATTCATTGAGTTGCTCAATCAATTTTTCATAAAGTGCCAAACTGTTTAATTGCTGTTGTAATCCGCCAGCATAGTTTTGAGTTGCATTTAGATAAAGATGTGTGTCAGTTATAAATGCGAACTTGAAAGGTGTCATTTCACAACTCGTTTTCTCAGATTATTGATATTAATAGACAAACCTGTTACCACTATTTAACAAATCCTGTTGTTCCGTTACGTTCCTCTTTATGTGCTTCCCAATAGTCTTCAATACCTTGTCGCCATGTTTGTGCAGCTTCTGTTAGTTCAGCAGCAATTTCAGGATATTCATCCTTCAAATTTGTCGTTTCACCCATATCGGTTTCAAGGTTTGCAAGGTGAACGTCATCTTCAGGTGGTGCACCTTCAACTAATCGACCATTAAGTACTAACTTCCACTTGTCTCGCCGCATTGCTGTCTGGTCTCCCATCTCCCAAAAAATATCAGTGTGCGGGGAGAATTGACCATCACATACCATTGGAATTAAATCTAATCCGTCAAGTTCATATTTGGATAGATCTGCTTCGGCTGCGGATAGAAACGTCGGAAACACATCCATTGCTGCACCGATCAGACTTAACACGTTTCCAGGAGGTATTTCTTTGGGCCAATGCATAATTCCAGGTGAACGGATTCCACCTTCGTAGAGACTGAATTTATGTCCTTTCAATTTACCAGCACTGCCACCGTAGTAAGGGTCTTGTGTGCCATCTAACCAATTTCGCGTTTCACGCGAAGGTCCGTTGTCGCTCTGGAAATATGAGAATGTATTTTCTGCAACACCCAATCGTTCAAGTTCAGCGAAAATCTGACCAACGCTATCATCAACTGCACTTAACATCGCAGCCATAATCTGTCTATCCCAAGGTAGATTTGGAAACCTATCAACATATTCTTGTGGTGCATGCATCGGATAATGTGGTGCATTGTATGGCACATACAAGAAAAACGGCTTATTTTGCTCAACTGCTTTTCGGATATATCTAACAGCATATTCTGTTATCAACTCGGTAAAGTATTCACCGTTTCTGTAAATTTCCTCTCCGTTTTCCCATAGGTCATGTGTCTGGTCAAAATCGGGTCGTCCTAAAGCCCAATAAAAGATATGAGAATAGAAATCGATGCAACCCGCCAAAAATCCGAACCAATCGTCGAACCCATGATCTTCTGGTCGTGAACCCTCTGCTAACCCAAGATGCCATTTCCCCGACATTGCAGTGTAGTAACCAAGTTCCTTAAGAGCAGTTGCAAGCGTAGGCACAGAAGGTGGCAAACCTGTTGCTGTTCGGTGTCCCGCTAAGATAGAACGAACACCTGCATGACATGGATAACGTCCTGTTAATAACGCAGCACGAGATGGAGAACAAACAGGTGAGTTGGAGTACCAATCTGTAAAACGGATACCTTCAGATGCCATTCTATCCAGATGCGGTGTTCTGAAATCTGTAGCACCCATACAGGATAGGTCACCGTAGCCTTGATCGTCAGTCAAAAAGATTATAAAATTAGGTTGCATCGTTTCTCCTCTATCTCAAGTAACATTTACCAACGTTGTTATTTCTTCCAAAAACTCCGATCTAAACTCCTATATTGTATTGCTTCAGAGACGTGTACTGCTTCTATACTTGGGTTCCCATCAAGGTCTGCAATGGTTCGTGATACTTTCAAAATTCGGTCATACGCTCTTGCACTTAACCCTAACTGATTGATTGCTACGCGTAGCAAATCCTGTGCTTGTGTTTCAATTTTACAGTATTCCCGAATCTGTTTAGATTCCATATTGGCGTTAGCGTGTATTGAAGTCTCATCAAAACGTTGATGTTGCAAACGACGGGCTGCTTCCACTCTTTCACGGACAATAGGTGACGCTTCTCCTGTCACCTCTGCTGAGAGTTCAGCATATTTTACCGCTGGCACTTCAACTTGTATATCAATCCTATCTAATAACGGTCCTGAGATACGCGAGACATACGTCTGTATCTGTTTGTGTGTGCATTTACACTCGCGATTTGGATCACTAAAGAAACCGCAGGGACAAGGGTTCATCGCTGCTACCAACATGAAATTCGCTGGATATGTGAGAGATGCAGCAGCGCGTGAAATCGTCACATGTCCATCTTCTAACGGTTGTCGCATGACCTCAAGCACGTTCCTACGAAATTCAGGAAGTTCGTCAAGGAAAAGCACACCATTATGTGAAAGACTCACCTCTCCTGGACGTGGAACATTCCCTCCACCGATCAATCCAGCGTCAGAAATTGTATGGTGTGGTGACCGAAACGGACGTGTTGTAACTAAAGGCGTATCACTTGGTAGTATACCAACTATACTTTGAATTTTCGTGGTTTCCAGAGATTCGTCCGTGGACAACTTCGGTAGGATTGAAGGAATCCGTTTAGCAATCATTGTTTTACCGGACCCAGGTGGTCCGATCATTATAAGATTGTGTCCTCCTGCAGCTGCTACCTCAACAGCTCGTTTAACATGTTCTTGTCCTTTAACATCAATTAAGTCAAGATATGTTTGTATATCTTCTGAATTTACTGCATTACTTAGTGTGTATGTTTCTGGTGATATTTCTTTTGCAGCGTTCAAGAAGGCAGCAGTATCTGATAGACTTTCAACAGGGAAAACATTTAATTCATCAACAATTGCTGCTTCCCTAGCATTTGCTGCTGGTAGAATCAAGTTCTTTATACCATTCTGTTTCGCTGCTAATGCGATTGGAAGTCCTCCCTGTATGCTCCGAATGGTACCATCAAGAGCAAGTTCTCCCAAAACCATAGTACTTTCAAGGTTCGCTAAATCCACTTGATTCGTAGCTGCCATAACACCGATTGCAATAGGTAAATCAAATGCAGAACCTGTTTTCCGTATATCAGCGGGAGCTAAATTGGCAGTAATTCTGCTTGGTGGAAAATAAAACCCGGAGTTTTTTATTGCAGCTATAACCCTATCTCTACTCTCCTTGATAGCACTGTCCGGTAAACCAACTGTGCTGAATGCAGGTAAACCATCTGATACATCAACCTCTACCTTTACAACATAAGCATCAATTCCTAACACCGCGCTACTGAGAACAGTTGCAAGCATTTATATTCCATCCAGTTTTCTCTCCCCATTTTCTCTCTTAGAATCATACCAGAAAAAGATATGACC
>VYFM01000028.1:5159-8384 GCA_009842375.1 Candidatus Poribacteria bacterium
CTTTTTATGTATATTAAATTCGACATTATTTTGTTTATTTTATCGTGTATCCTCAGTGAGTCTATGAAGCAATTGGAGTTGTTTAGGATCGGATATAACAAACAGCGCATCGCCAGCCTCTATCTTCCAACTTCCATCAGGATTGTATATGTATTCACCATCTTTACTTCGGATTGCAATAACAACCAATCCTGTTTCTTCCTTGATACGTGCATCCTCTATTGTAACACCATCAAGTACAGAATCTGGTTGTATAATAGATTCTGCAAAACGTGTTGTTTTTCTATTCACTTGCATCTTAGAAAAAAAGTCAAGGAGATGAGGTTCAAGTATGCCTGAAGCAAGTCTGATACCACCTATATGGTCTGGTAAAACGACTACATCTGCCCCCGCAGTTTCTAATTTTGCTAATGAGTTATTCTCTACTGCTTTTGATGCGACACGCAGATTTGGATTTAGTTTTTTTGTAGAAATGACGACAAACAGGTTGTCTTGGTCACGACTTAGGCAAGCGACAAGCCCCTTGGCACGTTCCACACCAGCGCGAACAAGCACATCGTCGTCAGTCGCATCTCCGTGAAGGTAAAGTAAGTCATGTGTTTCAGCGATGTGTTCTAAATGATCCTCATCCAATTCAATACAGACGAAATTGGCATCTGCTTTCAACATCTCTTCGACAACATGAATACCAGTATCACCGATTCCACAGACTATATAATGGTTTGATAATTTTTCTACATCTCGTGCCATTTTTCTATGTTTGAAAAAACTCAGTAATTGTCCTTCAAGTAAGTAGGTTGTTGCTAAGGTAATGCTATAAAAAAAAACACCAATACCACCGAAAATTAAAAACAGCGTGAATACTTGTCCAGGAAGACTTATATCCATATCATCATAGCCGACTGTAGTCACAGTTATTACGGTCAACCATACGGAGTCGAAAATACCCCAATCGCGATGTGGATTATCCTTTTCAAGGATTGAAAAACCGATTGTACCAATGGTAAGAAGCCCTAACAATAGACAAACGGCAATAATAATCCTACGTTGATAATACATTATCCTCCGTTCTCATGTGTCTTACAAGGAAATTTCATGGACATCGGTTAGAAATTGCAGAACTATCTACCTGAATTGATATTTATTCTTCTTCTGAAGTCTCTTCTGTATCAGTGGATATGTTGTTCTCGTTAGATATTTCCTGTTCAGGTTTTTCTTCCTCAGTCGCTGTATTTTCATCGGGTGAATCCTTTTGACTATTCGCAGCACGGACATATCCCATTCTCAAATCATAAAGAGAATTTGCCAAATAATTGGATTCTGGGGCAGATAAGTTTCCTTTAGTTTTTTCTTCAAGCATTTCCAAGGTGTCAATCATTCGTTTTGCTAAACCGAGATTGATTATAACTTTGTCAGTTTCTGGGTCCTTAAATCCTTGAAGATATAGATGTGCGGTTGTTATCAGATCCGTGATAAATGATATAAAATCAACAGGTGGGAGTTGTGTTTCCTCTTGAGTTATATTTTCTTCCATTCAACTTCTCCTGATATGCCGTAAATACCTCTGATGAGAATGTATCATTAATGCAATAGATGTTTTGTGTATGGATTATTACTATTATTCATCAAAGATTATTATTCATCAAAGATAATAATTTGTGCAAGTAGACTTCCCGCTTGATTGTTATTGTTAGGATTTTCGTTCATTGCCAGAAAAATAACACCGTCTGCGGGGGCAGGATTATCGTATCGCGACCCAACAGCGAATATGCTACTCCCAACTCTTGCAATTAATGCACCGATATTGGTTCCGGGTAGAAGATAGCTATCTCCTGCTGGTGTTTTGGGAACTCCATCAGCACCACACCACCCCGTACGATTTTGTAAGTCTGGTGACCATGCTCCCTCAGCATCTATTACGAGACGTTGTCCTTTTTCAATGCGTACATAACTTTCTTGCCAAACTGGACTCGGACGTGCTGTCCGAATAACAGTGAATGCCATTCAATTGTCCTTTCAGTTTTTAATGTAGGTAGTCTATTGTAAGACAAATAACTCACCAACATTTACTCTTCATCGCGTTCACGAATTGTGATATCCACAATTTTATCATACTTTGCGATATTATCTAATACCTCTAAACCACTGATGACTTTACCGAGAATTGTATAGTCCTCATCCAATTCAATTGCATCTTTGCAGATAAAGAACTCATCTCCATCAGAAACAGTTTCTCCAGGTGTTTTAGCAAGAAGTACGACACCTTTAACAAGTGGGTGTTCGCTCTTTTCAATTGGGATTGTATCATTAGCAAGTCTGGACCCTGCTTGGATGAATAGTTCCTGGACATCATGAAAATGCTCATTTCTATAATTTGCGCTGTTCGCGTTTTTAATAAAATTCTTTGAGGCAACAGGGGCATCGGATGCATAGAATTCAAACTCAATAGTGCCTTTCTCAGTTTGTATTACAGCAATTGCATTCGCAGGGTCTATATCAGGGAAAGTTTGCCTCTCTGGTTCCTCGGGTTCTTCCGCTGGTTTGATGACTGTCTGTTGTGTTTCAGGTTGTGCTGCTTCTTCTGTGACAGGTTCCGATGACTGTTTATCTGGCTGGGAACAACTCAAGAAAAAAATCAGGGATAAACATAACAAAACGACAAGTGCGATAGGAAATTGGTTAACTCTTTTACGACTTAACATATTTTGACTTTGCCTCCAATCGGATATTAGTGATGACATCGCCAATAACTAAGTTATCAACGACTTCCATACCTTGAATAACGCCACCGAATGTAGTATAACTTCCATCAAGATGAGGCTGTGGCTCCAAACATATATAGAACTGACTTCCTGCTGAATCTGGTCTATTTGGTCGTGCCATTGCTACAGTGCCTCTCAGATGTTTCCGTTGGTTTGGATTCGTGTACTCGTCGACAATAGTCCAACCTGGTCCACCAGTTCCATCTCCCTTCGGACACCCTCCTTGAACAATATTCAAACCTGGTGTTTTCATTATTCTATGAAATGTCAATTCATCGTAGAATTTCAGATTGATCAGTTTTTTGAAATTTTCCACTGCTATAGGGGCAGATTCGTTGTAGAACTCAATCACGAATGTGCCCTTTACAGTTTTGACGACAGCGACTTGTTCCTGAGGTCCCTTCTCTCCCCCAAAGGGCAAGAAGGCACATCCCGTTACGGTCTGTAAAACAACGATTAATAG
>VYFM01000661.1 GCA_009842375.1 Candidatus Poribacteria bacterium
AGATGTGTTTATGGACACAGATATAATACCTCCAAATACATTTCTAAAAACTACAATGAAAACATTACTTATACTAAGACATGCAAAATCGAGTTGGAAAGATACTTCACTTGCCGATTATGATCGACCGCTAAATAAACGTGGCAAACGTGACGCACCACGTATGGGAAAACATATTCAAGAACAGGGATTAGTTCCAGATTGTATACTATCATCATCTGCAAAACGTGCAAGAAAAACTGCAAAAAAGGTCGCTAAAGCATGCGGATATACTGAAAAAATAAAGAAAACGGAAAGTTTCTACCATGCCCCTCCAGGAATATACTACGAAAAGATTCAGGATTTACCTAATAAATATGAGTCTGTAATGGTAGTAGGACATAACCCGACGATGGAACAACTTGTGGCAAACCTGACCGGGCAATCGGTGACGATGCCAACTACTGCACTTGCACATATAGTACTCCCTATCGAACATTGGAAAAAACTTGATATATATACAAAAGGGAATTTGCTTAATCTATGGACACCCAAAACCCTATTTACAGAATGAACATCATATCAGTTTTCAAGGTCAAATTATCTCTGATATGTGTCTTATTTCTCCACATCATATTTCCGAGTAGCGCGTCTGAAGTCGTATCTATCTCCTCAGTCGAAGACGGTCAACTATTTCCACAAGGTGTGTCCGATGGTAAAGGTGGATTTATCATAGTATGGGAAGATTACCGAACAAGTAAGAATTGGGACATATACGCACAAAGAATTGATAAAACGAATAACTTAATATGGCAACAAAACGGTCTACCAATCTCTGTTGCAGATAGAAATCAACGACGATTACGAATGATTGGACACGATACACATGTAATTGTGGTATGGAATGACAGACGTGGTAGAAGCAGTTGGGATATCTATGCACAAGCTGTAAATATTCACGGTGAAATTATGTGGGAAAAAGACGGTATTCCTATTTGCACGAATACTGCGGATCAATCAACACAGGCAATACTCAGTGATGGAGAAGGAGGGGCAATCTTTGTATGGGAGGATGAACGCAACAGTTCAGAATTCCAAGATCTTTATATCCAACGTGTTAATTCTGCTGGAGAAACCTTATGGAAACATGATGGTATACCTGTCCATCTATCTGAGACACTACAAAGCAATCCAATTCTTATCGCAGGTGGAGAAACAGGTTTTTATGTTGTTTGGTGGGATGTTGTTGGTCACAATGAATGGCACATCATGGCGCATAAACTTAATTTTGAGGGTGTTAATTTGTGGGATGAACCACTGTTAGTTTCACCATCTGACGGAACGCAAGGGGATCATCGTGTTGTCTCCGATCAAAATGGCGGACTGATAGTTGTATGGCAAATATATGAAAACTTCATAAACGACCAACTCTATGCTCAACGAATTTCACCAGAAGGTAACAAAATGTGGAACGATGAAGGTGTTCCAATATGCACAGCAGACGGTATACAGAAAAATGCCACAATTGTGTCTGATAGAAATGGAGGGGCAATAGTCGTTTGGAGAGATGAACGTGATATTTACTCTGATATATATGCCCAACGAATCAATGCAGATGGAACATTAATCTGGGAAAAAGACGGTATCCCTATCTGTACTGTAGGAGGACATCAGGATAGACCTTTTATTGTTACTAACGAGGAAAACCGGTTTTTTATTGCTTGGTTAGATTACAGAGGAGATTTCGGTGAGAAGAGCGTGGATGCATTATACTGTCAACAAATTGATTTAGATGGTAATCTTATGTGGAATGAAGACGGGACGGCTATTTCAACACATGATGGAGAACATTTTCCACCTTATGTAATATCAGATGGCAAAGAGAATTTGTGTGTTATATGGAGTAATAGTCAACGTGATAGTGGTGATATTTTCCTAAGACGGTTTTAACCTTTAGTTTGCATTGTTGTTTTACCAACCAATGTAGCAATAATCAATTCAATAACGTTGTATTTAAAAAGACCCTCCAATTTGTCTTTTAGTTCAATTATAATTGTATCAATGTATTATCAATCTATGGGTATCGTAATGTCAGGGTGTGAAATTTTTGGCAAAAGTTTGTACTAAGGTGTTTCTTATGAAAAGTCACCAAATTTTCTGACCGAAACGCAGATTTCACGAATGACGCAGATATGTTTTCAATGTTTGTTCTCGCTTTCAACAGATTGATATTATTCTTTTCAAATAGGATTGGAAGGTGAAGACTCAGAAATCCGTGTTCATCCGTGTACTCCGCGACAATCCGCGATTCTGACAACACACATGCAAAATACTTTACACACCCATAATGTCATTGAAGGCAAAGAATGAACGATTTAAAACAAGTTTTGTCAATTTTATCACGACCCTTCCAACAAGAATTACGCATGGGTTGTCAGGATGATGTTGTTGTCAACGGTATGTGTGCTTATGTTGAGATTTGGATTGGTCATGCAAGAGAACTTGAACTAACTAATCAAGAAAAACAACTTATCAATCATATTGCAGATCGGTTTAAAAACTATACCAACATCTCTCCTACGGAACGTAAAATTGTCATTGAAAATACAACCAATCAGATAAATTCGTTACTCACAAGTAGGGTAATATCATATCCTCCATCAACGACACAGAAATTCAATACACAAGAGACAACCCAGAAGAAGTTGGATCAAAAAACAGAGAATGATAAACCATCATCTGCCATTTCAAATCAATTTGATAATTTACCGCTTTTTCAAAACGCCAGCAATCCTCAACACACGAGTACTTCAGAAGATATTAGTTCCCAACCGAACTTAAAACCAGAAATCACTAAGAATACTCCAAAATCATCAATCCTTCCGTTTGAGGTTATCCCTAAAACCCAAACTGATCCCGTTGAACGTGAAGAGGACGCACCTGTTACACTTGATGACATACCTGTTACAACAGATGTCGAATCGCTTGAGATTTTCAACAATCCGCTACAATACGTTAAAGGTATCGGTCCTCGTCGGTCTGAAATATTAGAGGAAGAGATCAAAATCAGTACAGTAGGAGGATTGTTGGAATACTATCCACGTGATTATATTGATAGGTCTAAAATAATTGAAATATACAATGTAGGTCGTACTGAAGATGGTGAACCAGAGACAATACAGGGCAAAGTCGTAAATCATGTTACTACACCACCAGTTGCTAAGGGTCGCAAAAGTATCGGCAAGGTATCAATTTATGATGGGACTGGAGTTGCAATTTTAGTCAATTTCGGAAGACGTATTGGGTATATTAACTCAATCCTACCAATTGATACAGAAGTGGTCATTAGCGGTAGATTCACACGACGATACAACGAAATACAAACAACTGACTATGAATTTGAGATTTTTGATGAAGATAATCTGATTCATACGAAACGAATCGTCCCGAAATATTCGCTAACAAAGAAACTCACTGCAAAAATGATACGGACTGCTGTTAGTAATACATTAGATGAATATGGAAGTAAAGTCCCTGAAATACTACCACTTCAATTACGTCAAAAAAATCAGTTGATTGACAGACAAAAGGCTATCAACGAGATACATTTTCCATCATCAGAGAACCATCGTAGAGCAGCACAAAGAAGACTGGCATTTGATGAATTCTTCTTACTGAGTCTTGGTATGGAGATGCGAAAAGATACCAGAACTTCACAAAACGGGATACAATTTCAGATTGACACAAACACACAAGACAGCGGTTCTTTACTACAGAGATTTAACAATTCTCTACCCTTTAATTTGACAGATGCACAAAAAAGAGTCTTCAGTGAGATCAAGGATGATATGCAGAGCAAACGTGTGATGAATAGATTGATACAAGGGGATGTCGGTTCGGGTAAAACCGTTGTCGCTGCAATGGCATTATTGAGTGCAATTCAGAACGGTTATCAAGGTGCAATAATGGTTCCAACAGAAATCCTTGCGGAACAACATCATCAAAATCTATCAGCAATGCTATCAGCACTCGAAGTAAAGGTTGTCCTTCTTAAGAGCGATCTATCAAAGTCAGATAGAGAAGATGCTTTGGCAGCAATATCTGATGGTTCGGCAGACTTGATCGTTGGTACACAAGCATTGATACAGGAAGGAGTTGATTTTCACAAACTCGGTCTTGTCATCATAGATGAACAGCACAGGTTCGGTGTGATGCAACGGGCAACACTTAGGAGCAAAGCAAAATCATCATCTGATGAGAATAGTAATGACAATGAAACACAAATATCACCTGATGTACTGGTAATGACAGCAACACCGATTCCAAGAACTCTCTCACTTACCATTTATGGTGATCTCAACATTTCAGTAATTGACGAATTGCCACCGGGTAGACAAAAAATAGAGACTCGTTGGGTGAAGGAAAAAGATCGTGCAGATTTATACGCCAAAATTGAGCGCGAAATTCGTCAAGGAAAACAGGCTTATATTGTCTACCCACTTGTTGAGGAATCAGAAAAGCTTGAGGAATTGAAAGCAGCAACAAGTATGGCGGAACATATCCAAAAAGATGTCTTTCCACAACTACGCGTTGGACTTTTACACGGACAGATGAAATCCATTGAAAAACAGGAGATAATGACCAAGTTCAATGCCCGTGAACTTGATATTTTAGTCGCAACAACTGTGATTGAGGTAGGAATTGATGTGCCTAATGCTACACTGATGGTGATAGAAAATGCTGAGCGGTTCGGTTTAGCGCAGCTACATCAGTTGCGTGGACGAGTCGGTAGAGGAAGTGATAAGTCTTTTTGTTACCTTGTTGCAACCCCAAGAACAGATGATTCATACAGACGGATACAGGTGATGGTGCGGTCTAACAACGGATTTGACATTGCCGAAGAAGATTTGAATATACGCGGTCCTGGCGAATTCTTTGGCACACGTCAGTCAGGTATTCCAACCTTTAAGATAGCAAATATTATTAGTGATGCAGCACTATTGGAATCCGCTAAGAAAGAGGCAGAATTGTTGATAAAACAGGATCCGAAACTTAATCAACCAGAACATCAACTAATGAAGCGGATGTTAACTGTACATTGGAAGGGGCATTTGGAAATTGCATCAGTTGGGTAATTGCTTGGTAGGTGGAATTTTAGATGATGTTAGTTAGTGAACGAGAACTAAATGTAGGTGCGGTTATGTAGATACACGCATATTCCATAGGTGTCAATTTAATTTGGAATTAAAGGTAGACACACTCCGTGTACCGTCCATATCACCTATCTTTGGTATAATATCCTGGTGTGTTACACATTGGTATTACCAAATATACAGAATAATGCGATATTGTTACTATAAATGTGCTAACTCTTTTAGTATTTCGATTCAGATTTGAGGATTATGATACAACATAAAGAAGTTATAATCATTGGTGGTGGAATTTGGGGACTGAGTACCGCCTACCATTTAGCAAAGTATGGGCAAAAGGATGTTCTAATTCTTGAGCGTAACGAGGAAATCGCTGCAGAGACGACACCTCAAGCTGCGGGACTCGTTGGTCAAATCCGATCCTCGGATATTATGTTCCGGGCAATCCAATTTGGTCTTGAACTGTTCTCACAGTTTCAGAATGAGATTAGATATGATACAGGTTTTTGTCAAACTGGGAGTTTAATGGTTGCACTTACACCCGAACGTATGCAGGCTTACACACATCAAATTGAAAGGGCTAACTTAAACGGAATTGAGGCTCACTATGTTTCTCATGAGGAGATGGAGCGACTTGCACCTGCGATGGATATGACCAAGATTGAGGGAGGATATTTCGTGGCAAATGATGGATATGTGGATCCTCAACTGTGTGCTTACGCTTATGCTACTGCATCAAGAGATTTAGGAGTCCAAATCCAATTGAATACAACCGTAACAGGATTTCGACAGAACAATGGGAAGATCAGTGGTGTAGAGACAGATGAGGGCTTTATTGCATCAAATTACGTTGTAATCACCGCTGGACCATGGACTGGAAAACTGACTAAGAAAGTTGGGGAAACCACAGCAGTGCAACCGATTCGCCATCAACGTGTTCGCACAGAACCAACCATTGGAATTCCTGAACAACACCCAGTTGTACGTATCACCGATGTCAGTTGTTACCTGAGACCTGAAAAAGGTGGCTACCTATACGGCTACTTTGAGCCGGACCCAGTCAGCATTGATTTAGAAACGAAACCTACTGACTTCAGGACAGAACACATTGAACCACCAGTTGAGATCATGGCAGAGGCGCGGAGACGGATTACTCCAATCTTCCCGATTCTAAAAGATCTTGGAATAGCCGAATATAAACGCGGCATGACAACATTTGCACCCGATGGTAATTATATGATTGGTCCCGTTCCAGAAATTGAAAGACTCTACATAGCTACCGGTTGTGCTGCTTTAGGGATTGCAGGTTCTGCTGCAGTTGGTCATTGGCTGGCGAAGTGGGTTATCAACGGAGATCCTGGCGAAGATTTGACTATTTTTTCGAAACACCGGTTTGGTACACAAGCCAATGATATGGATTGGTTACGTCAAGAAAGCGAACAATTTTATTCAAACTACTACGGTATCCGCCCAATTAAGTAGTTCTCAACAAATGTAGAATAAGATACACTTCTAATAATGTAATAATGTTAATAGACACATTAGAAGTTAGGACCTGTTATCTTAATATCAGAAAGAGGTTGTAATTAACCGATATAATGCAGGTACAGTATTTGAAAAATCCCCTGAGATATGGTAACTTTCTCCACCATCCTTAACGGTGCGAATGAGGATAGTTTTCTTGGGACGGTGGTAATAGTGTGCATCGGTAGGGTTCCCCTCCTCCTGAAAATTCGGGAAATCAATCAAATCAAAATTGGCAGTGGTAAAATGTCGTATTTCTTCACCGCGTTGTGATGCTATGTTTCGCGCCATAGAGAGGCTTTTGAGATATACCTCAGGTCCCATCACTGCAGAGCCTAAGTTCAGGAAAACACCACCATCCAACAGTGAAACAGAATGAGCAAACCGTAGAAAGTCCTCCCCAGATGTCCAACCGATAGCAGCGTAATCTGCAGCAGGATGTTGGTCGGTAATATCGTATCCGATACCTTTGTGAACAGTAATTGGTACACCTAACCGATATGCTGCCGCAAATATACTCACATCACGATGTGGAAATGACACCCCTTCATCATATTTCTCTATTAACCTACCGATTGCTTCACCAAAACCTATTTTATCTTGGTAACCTCTTACGATTGCTTCGTTCAGGTAACGTCCAGTTTCCTCCCAGTTACCAAACTTACCATCCTTTATGTATACTTCCACATCTTCAAGTGTTGCCCCGATATATGCTATTTCAAAATCATGTATTGCACATGCCCCATTTGTAGCAATGTGTGTGATAACACCGCGTTCCATAAGGTCTATGATAAAGCGAGAGTTACCCCTACGCATCACATGTGCACCCATCATCCAAATAACCTGCTTACCGTTTTGAAATGCTTGTATTATGTGTTCTGCAACTATGTTAAGACGGTCATTTTCGTAATGGGGTGTTTCAGCATCTAAAGGGTAGATGTCTGTTACCGTCATTTTATGTTGACGTTCAGAGAGAGGCAAGACTTTTAGGTAGGAACGATCAAGATAGGACATTAATCTATGATTGTATATTGACTGTAGATAACTCTACCTATGCTCAAATTTCTTTGTGACAATTTTGGACATACCTGCTTGTTCCATTGTTACTCCATACATCACATCTGCTATTTCCATAGTGCGTCTATTATGTGTGATAATAACAAATTGAGTATTATCAGAATAGGCACGGATAAGATTTGTAAAACGTAAGACATTTGCTTCGTCAAGTGAGGCATCAACTTCGTCAAGCACACAGAACGGACTCGGTTTTATTTTGAATACTGCAAAAAGAAGTCCTATAGCAACGAGAGAGCGTTCACCACCGGATAATTGAGTAATGTTTTGTGGACGTTTTCCGGGAGGACGCGCGATAATATCAATTCCTGACTCTAAAATATCAGTTTCATCAGTAAGCCGTAATTCAGTTTCTCCCCCGCCAAAAAGCTGAGTAAATACTTCCTGAAAATTAGTTTTTACTCTTTCAAAGGTTTTTAGAAACTCATCACGAGATGTATCGTTGATTTTCTGAATTGCTTGATAAGCAGATTTTATTGAATTTTGAATATCATCCCGCTGTGTAATCTGAAAGTCTAAACGTTTTTTGTATTCTTGATAAGTCTTTATCGCCTTGAGATTAACATCACCTATAGCTGCTATATCTGCTTTCAATTTTTCTATGTTATCTAACAAGTCAATTTCGTCAAGTTCGGTGGATACTGT
>VYFM01000243.1 GCA_009842375.1 Candidatus Poribacteria bacterium
CCTGTATTACTTCATATTCTGAATACTTGGTTGAATTATAGAGTAAAAGCGTTGTTATGTCAAAAGTAACATCCAATTCGGCTGCGAGGCAAATTCTCGTTGCTTAGATTCTGTTAGAGGTCATGCTATTTTGAATGACAATACAGATGATTTTATGAACGAGTGTTTATACAATATTTGGTCTCATTAAGATTGCTGCAGTAAACGCTCGTAAAAAAACGCTAATAAGTAAACACTTACCAAAGCGGAGGAAAATCATAGGAGCAGATAATGCCTACAGGACGGATTAAATATTACAATTTGGACAAAGGATTCGGTTTTATTGCACAAGACAGCAGTGAAGAGGATGTCTTTTTACACAGTTCTGCAATTAAACATGCAGATTATGAAGAATTACGTGTTGGTCAACGAGTCAAATATAATGTTGTTGAAGGGGATAAAGGTTTAGTAGCAAAAAACGTTGAAGTTTTACTTACACCAACAGAACGTAGATGGTTACGTCAAGGAAAAACTATTATTCCCCGAGGTTACTCAGGTTTTCCTTCACAGAATCAAGATCAGTTGTATAGTGAGGAGAAATCATCACTGAATGACAAAGAAGATTCTAAAGATGATACCACCCAAACAGGATTGAAAGATGAATTACAATACGAATCAACAACAACACAATCTGAAACGAAGCATAAAGATGCTATAGGTGATGTAAGAGGACATTCTTCAAGACAGTTAAGTTTCGGTGACCTATATATACTTAAACAGATTAACTTTGAAACACCAATGTTTTTTGCATTGTACAATCACGATCATCTACCTGCTGTTGTTTTAGAAATGACACTTTCCGGTTTGACACTCAATTGCAATGGCAAAGAACAATTAATCCAGAAAACTGATGTGAAGTATTGTTATAAGGATATTGATGCAGAAAACGTAATTGCTATACTTCAATTTGATGAAGAACTGAAGGATAAGAAACTTAGACCAATTGAATCTAAGAATGAGGTCTTTTCAATAGATGCTGGAACAATTCGCGACGATCGGAAAGATGGTAATTCGATTATAGTTACTCTGCGCGAAGGGGAGATTTTCGAGGGAACAGTCGATTGGATTAGTCCTTATGAAATAAAAATGGTATTGAAAAATGGAGCAAAGATAGTTGTATTCCGGCATGCTATCTGTGATTTTTCCTTAGTAGACGGAGAAGAATAAATGTCATCTCTTTCCGATCAAGTTATGCAGACGTATAATGAACTTATAGATGAGATCAATCAAGATGTAGCCCGTTTGAGAAAAGAATATGGAGGTGTTCCATGTCCTTCGGACTGTTTTGCCTGTTGTTTAAATACTGCCACAATCCCAATCAGTGAAGTGGAAGCGCGAGATTTAAAGGTTGGATTGGATGCACTCCCAAAGGCAATTCGTCACTATATACGACAAAAAGCACAACTAACTATCTCGGTTTTAGAAGCAGAAGGTCACTCTCCAGATGAAATGGTCAAAGATTCCGGTATGGAAGCAATCCAGGTTATTAAAGGAAAATCCTATGGTGAGTGTCCAATGCTCATCGGAGGAGTCTGTTCTGTATATGAGCATCGCCCTGTTATATGTCGTGTATGGGGTTATCCAATTAATAATGGGAATGAATTGGCATGTTGTAAAAAAACCTTCATTGGACAACGCCGAAACTACAAACCTATAGAATATGCCGAATATTGGCGTAGGTGTAGAACCCTAAGTAAATCACTCGGTGCAGATAAAAAAACACCAAACTGCTATTTAGTGGCTAAGTTGATAGAAGAATAAAATGATATTATCTGGGTGATGAGTTTTAAAGATTTTAAGAGTCTGTCTGTTCTGCCAATTCGCGTAAAAAAGTGAAGGTATATATACCGGTTTTGTGTCCATCGCTCCACTGCAGTTGAATTGCATACCGTCCAACACGTTGTATTCCAACCAAATGTAGTTTCTCCCAATATTCTTTAGATGGTAGCAACCTAAATGGATCTTCGTTTTGTTTTTCTGCAGTACATCTAGCGCATGGACATTTCTCACGGAGCATTCTGTATGAATGCTCACTTTGATGTCCATCTTTCCATTTAATTGCCAAACTGTGTGGGAGCCGTTTGATTTCAGTTGGTTGGTATTCCTGCATTGATATTGTCCTTATAAAATAAAACTAACTCCATAACCGATCATGTGAACGTTCCTTGTCCCATTCAGTAGTTGGTTCGAAATATCCTGTTTCAGATGAATGCAAATGTTCCTTTGTAACTTCTTCATTTAGATCAATTCCCAATCCTGGTGTATCTGGAACTGTAATATATCCATCTTGGATGATTGGATTTGGCAATCCTGTTACCATTTCATCCCACCATGGATTATCAACAGAGTGGTTTTCTAATACCAGAAAGTTGGATGTAGCAGCAGCACAGTGAACACTTGCCATCGCACATACAGGAGTACCTGCCATGTGTAACGCCATAGCAACACCGTGTTCCTCAGCAAAGTCACCGATTTTCTTCGTTTCCAGAATCCCACCTGATGTTGCTATATCCGGATGACAAATCGCAATCGCTCTATTTTCAAACAGTGGGATAAAATCCTCTTTGCAATATATATCCTCACCAGTACAAATTGGGGTTGCACAGGAATTTGAGAGACGGATGTACTGATCGGTATATTGCCATGGAACCATATCCTCTAACCACGCAAGGTTGTATTTTTCCAATGCCCTTGCAAGACGGATGCAATCCTCAATACCAATATGTCCAAAATGATCAACTGCCAGTGGTATTTCATATCCGATTATCTCACGGACTGTTTCAACATATTCACATAAAATGCCTATACCTTTTTCTGTCAGACGAATTCCTGTAAATGGGTGCATAAGATTATGTATTTGAATATTACCATCAGGGGCAGAAAGTGTGTCAGGTGTGTCACGAAGCAGACCTATACCTAAGTCCATCTTCAGGAATGTAAATCCTCTATCAATCCTTTCTTGCAGTTTATTTCCCATCGCTTCAGGGTCTCTAAGTGATGGTGTATCGCTATAGCAACGGATTCTATCTCTGAATTTCCCGCCAGCGAGTTGATAACATGGTACTCCATAAGCTTTACCAGTCAGATCCATTAGTGCCATTTCTATTCCACAGACACCACCACCTTGTCTTGCATGATGACCAAATTGCTTAATCTGACGAAAGATCTTATCTACATTACAAGGGTTTTCTCCAACAATACGACTTTTTAACATTAAGGCATACGTTGGACTCGCTCCATCACGAACCTCTCCAAGTCCATATATACCTTGATTCGTGTCAAGTTTTATAATTGGACCGCCGACCTGTGTGCGAACGATTCGCATATCTGTAATTTTTAGCTCTGAAGGACTGGAAGCAACATTTACATTAGATAAAATGGACTGTGTTTCCATCTAAACCTCCTCATAATAATGTTTAAGGGCAGCATCTAAAACACCTAAATGGAGATTTGTGCGTTGTTGAAGCGACCATTCTGTCGGTGTTTCGGTGATAAGCACATGTTCGCTATGGAAATGTAATAGGTAGGGAGCCAATCCTTGTGTTCCCCATTCAGAGGCAACTTTATATACACCTTGCACGATTTCTGTTGTATCTTCACCTGAATCATCTGAGTCAATTGGACCGATTGTATTGACTTTTTTTACAATTTCAGGTCCGATATATTGCTCATCCTGCTTACCTTCATATAAGTAAAAACCTTTCGCCTCATAATCCTCGTGAAAGTCTATTGTAAACAAAAATTGCATATTTTCAATAGTTTCTTGGACAATAGTCACTTCCGAGACATCGTTAGTTTCAAAAGACCTGTTAATATCTATTCTATCTTGGTTTTCACGAGTATTATGAACATAACCGTAAGGATTGATACAAGGAATTGCTGTAAACGAAAACTGTTCTTGAAGTTTAGTGGTATCTCGTTCCAAAAACTGTAATACTGCTTCGACACCTGCTGGTTCATCACCATGCATCCCTCCTGTCAGTAAAATATTCTTGGGATTAGCCGCAGCTGATTTAAGAGTGAACTGATATATTGGGTAAGTGTGAACGGTTCCGATGATGGTAAAAGGATGTTCTACTTTTTCTAACCTATCAATGACCTTATTATAATCTCGCAATCTATCAACCTTTACACAGGAAAGATGTCAACAAATTAATGTTATTATTGAGCCTTTCTCCACTCATCAAAATCTTTCTCGATTTCTTCAGACCATTTTCTATCAATTTCACCGGGAGTGTAGACTCCTTCTCTCAAACGTTGGTGTCCAAAGCGATCTCTGAGATTCACCTCTTCACCTCGTTCAACTACCTGTTGTGCAAAGTGTGGTGGAATAAAGATAACACCCCCACGTCTACCTAAAACAACATCACCGGGTAAAACGGTTGCTTCTGCAATCCGGATAGGTATGTTAATACCAGTGAGGGTAACGTTTGCAATTCCAGTCGGGTCTACTCCTCGTACAAATGTTGCAAAATCAGGTAGTTCGTAAATACCATCCAGATCACGGATGCCACCATCGATTACCATACCAGTACCTGTTTTGGCATAGATAGAATTACCGAGATTATCACCAGCGAAAGTGCCATCTTTGACTTTACCGAAAAGGTCTACCACAATAACATCGTCACTGACAAGTGTGTCAATCACCCAAGAGTTTTGACCACCAACGCGACCATCTTTTTCTCCCTGAGTGGAGACAGCATCATTGAAATCGGGACGGATTGGAACAAAAGCACATGTTACTGCCCTACCAACAAGTACTCTGTCGGGATGTAAGTTCAACCAATCTCCTGCGAATTGAAATTTATATCCGTTACCATTTAAAACACCCCAGGCTTGCTCAATAGTGATAGACTTCATACGTTGAATAATATCATCTGAAACCCGCGGTCTTCCATCTGGAAATCTCTCACCATTCCAAGGGTGTGTAATTGATACAATATTTTCTTTATTGATTAGTTGCACTTTTGTTCCTTTCTAAAAGGTGTGTTGTTTCATTACAGTCCAGCGTTCTTCCATACTTGATTGAGGGATTCGGCAGTAGTTTTTGCTGCTTCGGGTGGATCCATTTCATTAACCTGCTTGCTGAAAGGTTCCGGAGTTACAGGACCGTCGTAACCAATTTCGCTTAGTATCTGCATTAATTCTGTAAGAGGTATAACACCAGTCTCTGCGGGTAAGCATCGGATGTTGTCAATTTGTTCATAAGGATCAATGCCAGCTGGAGCATCATTAATGTGGACATAGACAACGTCAGATGCGGAAAGTTTTCGTACATCGTCAACTGTAGAACGACAGGTATACCAGTGCCATGTATCAAATAGCAAACCAACATTACCGGTACCCACTGCTGCAGCAAGACCTAACATCGCATCCATTGAATATGCAAAGAGGTGTTTGGCACTTTTCCGACTTGTTGCTGGACCGATAAATTCAAGACCAATAGAATGACCGTGAGACTTTAGGATTTCAGCAACTCCACGGAGTCTGTTAACTGAAAAATTCCAGTTATCCTGAAATGTCATATCGTTTGATGCAGGTCCAACTACGGTAGTTGTTCGGAAACAACCAAGTTCAGCAGCAAGCTCTGCTCGTGCAGGTAATTGTGCTAATCCAGAGTAGTAATCTGCATCTGAACCTCGCCAACTAACACCGAAACCCCAACCACCCATTGTAATACCAGCGTTATCCCATAAGTCTTTTACATATTGGACAGAGTGTTCCTCCGCAAGTTGACTTGCTTCTCCGATATTTAGGTCAAGTCCCTCAAATCCCGAATCTTTAGCTAAGGTTAAACCTTCTTTCATATTTGCATGTATACCAATTGCACCAGTACTAAGATTTTTAAACATAGAGACTCCTTTACGACTATATTCATTTCAATTTCGATCTATTGACCTTTTTCACCACGGACTACTTTCGCCGTAACAGCCCAAGGATAATCGTTATCATCAACTACCGCATCGCGATATGTTGGAATCCAGACCCAACGTTCCTCACCTGATGTATTGGGATGACTTGAATGAAGAGTAAGATCATGGAAAAAGACGGCCCCCCCTGCCTCCACCTCCGCAGTGATTGCAAGATTTTCATCAACAGCATCAGGACGTAAACGGTTTCCAAAACCGTGACCGTCACTTGCATCACCATCATGAACTATAGCAGATTTGTGTGAACCAGGAAAAAGTTTGAGACATCCGTTATCTACAGTTGCATCATCAAGAGCAACCCAAATTGAGTATTTGTGTGCACCATGCCAATAGTGCCAATCTTGGTGCCAAGGACTTGCAAAAGTAATTGATTCACTTTTGAATACCACCTTATCACTGAGAAATTCTATATTTGGAGCAAGAATCGTTTCTAATATATCCAATAATCGCTCATCACCAACTGCATTTTGAAATACAGTACTACGTTGCGCTAATCCAACAAGGACTCCATTTCCTGGAACCGAACCCGTCTCTTTCTTCACAGCAGCCAGAATATTTATACATTCCTGCTTTAACTGTTGCACCTCATCACGTGAGAACAGATTTGGAACGATTGCAAATCCAGTTTGCTCAAAATCTGCTCTTACTGCTGCTAAATCAATATTCATATTTATTCCACCTTAAGTGGCACCTCGCGTCCTGTCTCACCACTTTTGAGTAAACCTTCCATCATAATCTGCACAATTAGACCATGCCGAAGCGGAGCTTTGCATTCTACACCATCTAAAATACATTCAATAAAATGGTCTGCAATTGCATCCCAAGCTTCATTATACTTACTCTTTGGTAATTTTATATCTACGTCTTCAAATTCGCCCTTTTTATCAGTTCTATATGCCTTTAATGGACTCAGTGTCGCCCCAGCTTCAGTCCCGAAAAGTTCTATTTGGAATTCCCCTGGTTGATGCGATGCCCAAAAACTTTCTACCATCAGTCCGATACCATTTTCAAAGGTAATAAACCCTCCTGCATAGTCATCAGAATCATATTTCTCATAAAGCTCTTTGGGTGCTTTTGAGTTGTTCCAATAACCGAGTCCACGTGGTCCGAACTTTGCACCCGCAGCTCCGAGAACAGAAATAGGTTTTGGCATGCCTAAAATCCACCATACAGAATCAAGTACATGCACTCCCATATCTCTGAAAGCCCCCCCACCTTTCTGTATGAAACCGAGATTCCATGCAGGGATTCCACTTCTACGGATACTTCTTGCACGTGCATAATACAATTCACCAAAATAGTCCTCACGAGCAAGGTCCCCAAGATGTTGGCAGCTATGACTAAACCGGGTAGAAAGAGACATCATATTCACGACACCAGCTGCTTCCGCTTCTTTAACCAGCTCCTTTGCTGCATCCTCATTGTCAGCTAAAGGTTTTGTTACTAAGACATGCTTTCCATTCCGAACCGCTTCCAATGCTATAGGAACATGCCATTGATTAGGCGTGCCAACAAAAACTGCATCAATATTAGATGCTTTACACATCTCTTTGTAATCTGTATATAGTTTTACTCTACCGGGCAAATCTTTTGCAAAACCTTTCATGCGATCTTTATCAAGATCACATAGTGCTACAACTTTTCCTCTTTCATTTCGTGATAGCGCAGCACCGTTCGGTCTTCCAATTCCCATACCTACAACTGCAACTCTAACCTGTTTGTCTTGTGATGCCATATTTATTATTTCTCCATATAGTTACTATGTAGTACTTTTCTCATTTATACATATTTCAATAGGGTCTTCCACGGGTATTTAATACAGGACTAACTTCATTTTTGACAGGTTTAATCGTCTTTAGATATGCCCATATTGCTTTTAGGTCTGCATCAGTCATTTTTGCGTAATGTTTCGTTGGCATCGGTGGAAAAATCTTTCGATTGTCTTTATTCCCTTGATGATGTCCCGTTCGCATAGCATCAATGAACATCTTTTCAGTCCATTCACCTAATCCAGTTTCATTGTCTGGTGTTAAGTTTGTTGCAAAACTCGTTCCGAATGGTCCAGAAAAGGCACTTAATTGCGGTGATACTAAGAGAAAAATGTTATGCTGCATCATGCTGAAATTGTATTGTGGATGTTGTTTATCTGCTGGATGTCCAGCCAGGTACATATCAGGATCATAGTCAGCACCTGCCCGTGGTGTGTGACAATGTCCACATGCAGCAACTGCATCAACAAGATATTTTCCACGTTTAACAATATCATCCTGACTTTCTACTGATTGAATCCCAAAAACAATTACGACTCCGATGAATAGTATCGTCATACCAAATATAAAAAAGTTACGATGCATGTAGTGTTCTCCTAAGAATATTCTATATATACTCACTTTAATTTA
>VYFM01000586.1 GCA_009842375.1 Candidatus Poribacteria bacterium
TTACAAGATAGGAGGATATTATTCTATGAAAAACAGAAATTTTGGGAAATTTGTTTGTTTTAGTGTCTTTATTTGTATATTTGCAGCCATGTCTTCAATGATAAGTCCGATGGCTTCAGCAGACTCATTTGGTGACCCATTTGAGGGAAATGATTTGCAAAATCCCAGTTGGAAGTGGCAAAATGAACCATCAACTTGGGATATTGGTGATACGCGCGAAGGTTACTTATATATTGACAGCGAACCTAACCGAAATGTATGGGCATCCGATGCATCACATTTATTGTATCAGGAAACCGATACTGACATGTTTGATGTATCAACCCATTTCCATGCAAATTGGGATACAGGTTCTGGGGTTAATGGACTTCTTGTAAAAAGTCCAGCAGACAATAACTGGGTAACAGTTAAATTTTGGTCGAGAGATGCCGCTAACAGAGGGCACATCCAGTATCAAACCAGACAAGCTGGTTTAAGACCAGGTGGTGATATTGCATGGAGACCGGAATTTGGTGAAACTGAGTTGTTTCTTCGACTCAAAAAAGAGGGAAATCAATATTCTGCATGGTATAAAACCGAAGCGGATGCAGATTGGTTGGTAATCCATGAAAATGCAAACTTTGACCTGACTCCTCCGCTTCAACTTGGTATTTATGCTGGTGTTGCAGATCCTGCAGGTAACCTTGAGGTGGAATACGAGTATTTCAGAGACAATATGACCCCTTTCAATGTTGATCCCAAAGGAAAAGCAGCAACGACCTGGGGAGCTGTCAAAACCCGTTATTAGGGAGGAAAAACTATGCGAAGCAGCATCATTATATTTCTCTGCTTATGTGTCGTATTTCCGCTATTTGCCAATAATTTCACCGATGTAAGTAAAGTTGCAGGGGTTCATCAAAGAGAAACTGCAATTGATGAAAATTCTGGGGCTTGGTTTGGTCCCGGAGCAGCCTCTGCGGATTACGATAACGATAGCTGCTGGATGGATATTTTCGTCGTTGGTGATGGTGGTTTACCGAATGCACTATACCACAATAACGGTAATGGCACATTCATGGATATAGCCAACAAAGCAGGTGTAGCAGACACCCCGAACGGACGTGGATGTGTCTGGTTAGACTATAATAATGATGGTTGGGCAGACCTATATGTTTCATGTGATGGACCAAATTTTCTCTTTATGAACAATGGAGATTGTACATTCACGGATGTTAGTAAAGAGGCAGGAATTACCGATGCACAACATGGTACAAGCATTGCTGTTGCAGATTATGACCACGATGGGTGGCTTGATATCTATGTTGCAAACTGGGGTCGTCCTGCATCTTTGTTAGTCTTTAATCCCGAACCAAGGGTAAATGTGTTATATAGAAATAAGGGCGATGGCACATTTGAAGATGTCGCAGAATCTGCTGGTGTGGCTGATGATGGAATTGCATGGGGAGCAATCTTTTTTGATTATAATGGGGATACTTGGGCAGATCTGTTCGTAGCAAACGATCACGGTCCGGATAAACTCTATAGAAACAAAGGAGATGGAACTTTTGAAGATGTTTCAGAACAATCTGGTATTGTAACACTTATCAGAGGTAAACCGACTGGTGCTATGGGACTTTGTGTCGGTGACTATGACAACGATACCGACCTTGACCTTTTTGTAACTAACTACGATGAAGATCTGCTCTGGAGGAATAACGGGAACGGTACTTTTACAAATGTAGCAGAAGAAGTTGGTGTAGCTAACACAGGTGTAGGGTGGTATGCAAGTTTCATTGACTTTGACAATGATGGTTACCGCGACCTTTATGTAGTTAATGGTGATGTAGACAATTCACAAAAGACCAACTTAAACCGTCTCTATCATAACAATCGAGATGGTACGTTTGTTGATATTGCCGATGCACTCGGTGTGACTTCTGATGCCGTTGCACGAGGTGCAACCTCTGGTGATTTTGATAACGATGGAGATGTGGATTTCTATATCGTCAACAACACTGGTTATACCCTGTTAAAGAACAATCTTGAGCCTCACAGTCGAACGGTTAATCCAAAGAACCGTCGGATTAAAATAAGGTTGATTGGCACAATAAGTAACCGCGATGGAATTGGAACACGAGTAACAGTGAAGTCAGGTAATCTTGTACAAACACAGGAATTAATCTGCGGAACAGGTTTCTTGGGAAGTGATAGTTTAGAGCTTGAATTTGGTTTCGGTCAAACTTCTCAACGTGGTTCTGTTACCTTGGAATGGCCCTCAGGAATAGTTGAGGAATATACATTCAGTTACGGTCATGATGTCCTTATCTTTACTGAGGATGAGAAGGTTGTGACGGCGGTTGAACCGGACGGTAAACAGCATATAACATGGGGAAGGATCAAAACTGCCGAAGTGTTTCAAAACTACCCGAATCCATTTAACCCTGAAACGTGGATTCCTTATACACTCAATGAATCGAGTGATGTAGAAATCTCTATTTTTTCTCTTGGTGGAGACTTGGTAAGGGAATTTAAGCTCGGGGTTCTGCCAAGTGGTGAAAAAAGACTATTTTGGGACGGAAAAAACAGTGATGGTGAGACCGTTTCAAGTGGCATCTATTTCTATCAGTTTAAGGCAGGTAACACTGAAAGTATGCGCAAAATGTGGTTAATGAAGTAGACTATGAACAACATATTCCTAAGATGGTGGGGTTGTGGGGCATTTAATGTTTATTTTGGAGACATTAACATCGCCTTTGACCCCTATCTGTTTTACCAGAACTTAGCAGATGCTGAACCGATATACGATTACATCTTTATCTCTCACGAGCATTTTGATCATTGCCATCCTGCTACCCTACGAAAATTGTGTCATAGCATACAATTTAAAAAGTTATTTGTCAATCCAGGATGCATTGTACCTGCCGAACCCATCAATGAGAAATACGGCGATGCAGCCTTTGAACGCGACCTACCAATAACCAAACATGTTCCTGTAGATAAAGTCCAGATTGTCTACCCCAAATATCTCAACGATAAACAAGGTACTAATCGTTCATTTCAAGGATCGGAAACTATTGACCTTGGGAACATACATGTTGAGATTATTGAAAGTGGAGAGAACCAATCTCCTGATTTACCAACTAACGGTTATCTTGTAACACATCCAACAAAGAATGTCTCCATTTTACACACTGGTGACCTGCATGAACCTTATCCAGCATTGGCAAATCTACGCGGAAAAGTAGATTTTCTGATTCACATGAAACTTGGTCTTGGCAAGGGTAATGAACATCGTCTCATTGAACTGATTGACCTCATTCAACCTCGGTTCATGATACCAACGCACTATCGCACAGATCGGAAATCAGACCCAATACCGGAAGGACATTGGCCTCCCAACGTCACGGATGAGATGGCATTCATTGAGTCAATACGTGAAATTGTGGGTGATAAAACACACATACTTCCTTTTACTGCAGGAATTGAATACGAGGTTAAGATGCCTGAAAAACAGGTTGTCTGGAAATGGGATTGGTATAATACTTGGACAGTTCCACCTTGGCGTGAAAAGTGATTATTGTATAAAAGTCATCACAACGTGCTCTTATAACATATAGGTTAGGAGAACATTATCGTGTCATCCTCCAAAATCCGCGTTGCATTCTACGGATGTGGAAATTTTGCAAAAAATAACAGGATTCCGAACCTTTTGGAATTGGATTCCGTTACTATAATTGCAGCATGTGATAGTAATATACAAGCGGCAGAAGAAACTGCAGATCGTTTCAACATTTCTCAGGTATATCAAAGTGGTCACGAAATGCTTGACGTCGTGGAATTTGACGTGTTATACTCTATCGTGCCTGCATACGTACGAACAGATGTTGAAGTCATCGCTGCAGAAAAAGGCATACATATTTTCAGTGAGAAACCACAGGCAATCAAAATGCAGGTTGCTAATCGGATAGACGAAGCAATACGGAAAGCAGGGGTAATCAGTACAGTTGGATTCAGAGAACGGTATCGTCCACTTTTTCAAAAAGCACGAGAATTCTTAGCAGATAAGAACATCATTCATGTCCGTTTTCAAAGTTTCGGGGGAATGCCTGCAACAGTAGATAAAGCAGCCAATACGTGGTGGGCTGATATGAATAAGTCGGGTAGTCGCGCCCTTGACTGGGGAGTTCATGCCACCGATTATAGTCGGTTTATGACAGGTTTGAACGTTGTCAAATCACAGGCATTTTATTGTGAACGTTCAGATTATGCTACGCCGTTGTCGTCTATTTTTAATTACTGTTTTGATAACGGTGCGACGATGACCTTAAACTTCATATCATCAGGACCAAGTCCGAAAGACGAACCGTGGTTTACAGTTTTCTATGAAGGGGGACTCCTCACAATTTATCGGTATGATAGAATTGAGATAAACGAGGAATTGTATTATCAGGCAGAAGACTTCAATCCGTGGTTGGAACAAGACAGAACTTTTATCCGTGCTGTTCAGACAGGAGACGCGAGTATATTACAAAGTGATTATCATGATGGATTATTCTCTTTAGCACCAGTTTTGGCGGGATGGGAATCCTCCCGCCGCCAAGGAGAATGTATTGATCTGGATTCCTTTATGAATACTGATTAGACGCAATTATTCTATTATTTTATTTTGGAGGATTTATATTATATGGATGCAAAACTGAAAAAGATTCAAATTACACCGATGAAGTTTGACAAAGATGGGGATATACAAAAAGAGGAATTTGCTACCTTAACGATAGAAGTGCCGATGGATAGCGCGGGACAACGCGAAGCAATTGTCTCAATGCTTCAACTCCTTAGTCAAGAATGGGTTGTAATGACTGTTGAAGGAAAATCTCCCGGGGCAGTAGGTACAGCTTAGGTAAAATATGAAAAAAAGTCATCTCTTTACACCTGGACCAACACCAATTCCACCAGAAGCGTTATTAGCAATGGCGCAGCCGATAGATTACCATCGAAGTGAAGATGCCGTCGCGCTAATCAAAGATGTTTTAGATAAACTAAAACACGTTTTCCAGACTGAGAACGATGTACTCTTCCTAACTTCATCCGGTACTGGTGCTATGGATGGTGCAGTAGCAAATCTGCTGTGTAAAGATGATAAAGTTATAGTTATTCGTAGTGGAAAATTCGGTGAAAGATGGTCAGAAATATGTGAGGCGTATGGTGTAAAAGTTATACCTATTGATGTCCGATGGGGAGATTCAGTCGCACCTGAAGTTGTCGAATCTACATTGACCACCCATCCTGATGTCAAAACAGTTTTTTCGACACTTTGCGAAACATCGACGGGTGCTTTGCATGACATCAAAGCCCTTGCAAGTTTGACACAATATACGGAGACATTACTGGTTGTTGATGCGATCAGTGCACTCGGGGCAGACGATTTACAGATGGACAATTGGGGTATAGATGTTGTCGTTTCCTGTTCACAGAAAGGTTTGATGACACCTCCCGGACTCGCTTTCGCTGTGCTAAATGGACGAGCGTGGGAAGCAACTGAACGGTCAAATCTACCGAAATACTACTTAGACTTTCGTAAAGCACATCAACGAGGATTAGAGGGTTCTGTTCCGTATACACCTGCAGTTGCGCTTCTTGCAGCATTGCAATGTGCACTCAATCGTATCTGTGAAGAGGGTATCCGAAATACGATTTCCCGTCACAGCCAAATGGCTAATGCTACACGGAGTGCTGTCAAAACGATCGGACTTCAGTTGTTCGCGACATCACCAGCGAATACATTAACATCAATCCGTTTACCCGATGGCTTAGATGGAAAAGCATTTGTTGGGATGATGCGAGAGAAACATGGAATAACGTACGCTGGTGGACAAGGAACATTGGCAGGAAAAATCGTCCGTATTGCACATCTTGGTTGGATGAATGAAAACGATGTTATTGTAGCTATATCTGCGTTTGAAAGAGGTTTATCAGAAATTGGATACGGTATCCGACTTGGTGCTGGTGTCACCGCTGCCCAAGAGGAATTTAAAAAAATAATGGAATAAATTATGAATGTAGTACCAAAAGAATTTATCCGCGTAATGCCAGATACTATGCGTGAGTTCATCAGTGAATTATTTCAGAAAGCAGGCACTTCTGAGGATGACGCTGCACATATAGCTAACTTATTAGTTCTCACCGATTTGCGTGGAGTGTTTAGTCATGGCACACGCCAAACACCAGGATATGTGGGGATGATGCTTGATGGAAAAGTAAATCCACGACCAAATGTCCGTTGCATTGATGAATCACCAACAACTGCAGTCTATGATGGCGATGGCGGTATGGGACATTTTGCTTCATATCATGCTGCAGAGGCTGCTGTGAAAAAAGCAAAAGAAATGGGATTAGGTGCAGCAACCAGTCGGAATCATTTCCATTTTGGAAGTGCAGGAAAATACACACGACTTGCTCTTGAAGTGGATTGCGTGGGTTTTGCGGTTTCATGTCACCGTTTTAGACATAATCCTGGTGGGACGATCGCAACTGCAACTGCCGCATCACCAATGAGTTTTGCGATTCCAGCGGGGAACCAACCACCCATTGTCGTTGATATGGCAATCGGTATTGATACCAATCAGCCGTTTGAACAAGCATTTAAACAAAGTCCCGCGGCGTACTTCAAGATGTTGGGTTTAAGTCATGTCAGTCATGCACTTGGTGGAATGATGGCAGGAATATGGTTATTCGATCAACCACCGGAGCCCCCAAAAATATGGGAAGGTGCGAACCAAGGAGCATTCATCTCAGTGATTGACATATCACGATTCCGACCACTTGATGAATATAAAGCAGAAATCGACCAACATATTGAAGATGCACGTCAGATGCAGCCCGCACCAGGTTATGACAAAGCAGATCTTCCGGGTGGTTTAGAATGGGAACGCGAACAGGAATGGTCTGAAATCGGTATACCAGTTGGAGAAGCACATCAGGAACAGTTGAGAAATGTTGCCGAACGGGTTGGTATTTCTATTCCATTCTAATAGAGTTCTGGTACAGTAGATTGAGGTTAAATTAAAATAAGGAACGGATTCACTGCTATGTTCCTAAATATCACTAAACATTGCAGTTCCTAAAATGACAATGTCTGAAACTACCATATTCGATTCTTTATATGAACAACGAAAAAAGCCACTACTTGCAAAAACCCTTGAAAGACTTCGTCCTATCTATAGCAAGTCAGATCTAAATGCATTAAGAATAGATAGTACAAGTCGAGAAGGTTTATCACAACGTTCAGGACGAGGGTTTGTCAATCGAGATATACTTGAAACTGTTCTCGGTAATCTCTTAGAGTGTGTTGCACCAGGTTCACATAATGCCCCACATCTTCAGAATCAGAAACATGAGTTCTCGGAAGCCATTGAGGAAGTTGCAGATCAGTTATATGCGATGGTGGTACAGTCGTTTTTGGCGGTTAGAGATGAATCCCATCTCAGTGCAGCGCTTGAAACCGTTTTCTCACTATTTTGGGAGTTGCCTCGGTTAAAAAGTCGGGCATTATGGAATCGTTTTGCATCACTCAAAGATCCAGCGGTTTGGGATGCCTATCTCCTTCACAACGGTATATCGCGAGAAAAGCTTGCAGCACTCGATTTCCGTTCGGAAATTGACAACGCTATTAAAGAACGCAGTTTTGACCCGTATCAAGATTTTCTTGGTACTTTGAATCTTGCATCCGTTTTTGAATATCAACTCCAATTAGTAGTGAGTACATATCCTGGGTGGCGAGTTCTCTTTTACCACGATGTTGCCCATGCATTGACACGTATTGAGGCTCCAGATGATAATCCGGACCTACACAGGGTTCCTGTTCCACTTTTGCCACGGGCAATATCCGAACTGGGTGGACGGTATTATCAAGCTGATTTACATCCCGAAACACAAATTGGGGACGCAAATTTGCTTGAGCATCCACACCGAGGTGTGACGACTGGTCAAACTGGCATTATAGGTTCTGGGTGTGTAATCTATCCCTGTACTCTTGGTGGGTTGAGCGTCAAAGTAAAACAACGACATCCTGTCATTGGTGACTTTGTCGAAATTGGTACAGACACAAGCCTTCTCGGTCCTGTCCAAATCGCTGACCACACTACTATCGGCACAAATACAGAAATATACGGTTTTGTTGAAATTGATCAGAGGTGTCGTATCGGTTCTTCCGTTGTAATAGGAACTATTCGGGGTGCTGCTGAACATCCCGGAAAAATAATGATCGGTGATGAAGTACGTATCGGTGATGGTACTGTTATTGAAAATACTTCTGAAATGGATCTAATAATTCCCACACGCGCACAGATACC
>VYFM01000329.1:0-1620 GCA_009842375.1 Candidatus Poribacteria bacterium
GAACAATGGTGTTGAACAACAGCATGGACATGGATTTGGTACTGCTCCTGTCTTTCTTGCCTCAATAAGTACAATATTGGGTGCAATACTATTCCTACGGTTCGGTTATGCAGTTGGGAATGTCGGTTTTTTGAAAAGTCTTGCAATCATTGTACTTGGTCACCTCGTAACAATTCCTACTGTACTAGCTGTTTCTGAGGTAGCTACAAACCGCCGTGTTGCTGGTGGTGGTGCATACTACATTGTTAGTCGTTCATTCGGAACAAGTATCGGTGGTACTATTGGAATAGCGTTGTACATTTCACAAGCGATTTCAATAGCATTTTACATGGTAGCCTTTGCAGAAGCTTTTGAACCACTACTGACAATGATAGTTGCAAAATACCCAAACTTTTTTAAGGGTGAACCAATTGACGTTCGTTTCATTAGCATCCCCGGAACGCTCATTTTGATCATTATTATGTTGACGAAAGGGGCAGATATTGGAGTTTCAATGCTATGGTTAATCTGTGGGATTCTTACAGTTTCTCTATCTACGTTTTTCATCGGAACCCCTCCTGAATTCATTACCGTTGGTGAGGAATCAATACGTTTTCGTCCTGAAACTCTAAATATCACTGAGGGTATAGAGAACGGGGATGATTTTGGCACAGTTTTCGCTATATGTTTCCCTGCTTTTACAGGGATGATTGCTGGTTTAGGCTTATCAGGTGATCTGAAGAACCCACAACGGAGTATCCCACTTGGAACGATTAGCGCAACACTTGTTGGTATGGTAATCTATATTCTTGTAGCATTCAAACTCTGTCAAAGTGCACTACCTAAATTTCTTGATGAAGACCCATTTATTATGGCAAAGATCTCTGCTTGGGGAACAGCAATATACATAGGTTTAGGTGCAGCATCCTTATCATCAGCACTGGGTTCAATTATGATTGCCCCCAGAACATTGCAAGCACTCGGACGAGATGATGTTCTACCTATTCCAGGTTTAAACCGACTCATGCGTACTGGTGTAGGAAAAAGTCAGGAACCTATACCCGCGACCTTCGTCTCTGGCGCAGTGGCACTAGTGTTTGTTGCCATAGGAGAACTAAACATCATAGCTCAGATTCTAACCATGTTCTTTCTTGTTACTTATGGTGCATTATGCATTGTGTCGTTCCTTGAGCATTTCGCGGGAAATCCGTCTTACCGTCCCACATTCCATTCGAGATGGTATGTTTCACTGTTAGGTACCGCGATGTGCGGGTTGATGATGATTCAGATAGATGTGTTTTATGCATTTCTTTCAATTTTTATCATGATGGCGATCTATATTGGACTTCGCCGTGGACACAGCGAACATCATAGTATGTCAGGTATTTTCCAAGGGGCTATGTTCCAATTAACTCGATGGCTACAGACAACCCTACAAAAAAGCCGTGCAGGTGCATCCGCTAGTGAGTGGAGACCTTCAATCGTAGCGATCACACAATTCGGAGAACGACGACTTGGACATTTTGATCTACTTCGTTGGATATGTCATAGACAAGGATTTGGACACTTTATTCAATTTTTCCCTGGAGAATATTCTTTTACAGAAGAAATTACTGCACGTATTCATGTTGAAGCATTAAT
>VYFM01000329.1:1630-5062 GCA_009842375.1 Candidatus Poribacteria bacterium
AATCTGAGGCAAGTGGTGCTGGTATCTTTGTAGATTCGCTTATTTGTCCAACTTTCCCCCTTGCCTTGGCTCATGCTCTCCAGATGCCTGGGATTAGTGGTTTGCCAAATAACTCCATCCTACTGGAATTCGATAAAAACCATCCTGAAGAAATAGACGAGGTTAGACTTGGTGCTCAACTTGCTGTTGCCTCTCTCTTCAATGTCCTTATCCTACGTTCAACGAAATACCGTTTTGGATACCGTTCCTCTATTCATGTGTGGGTAACCGATGACAATATTAGCAATGTGTCAATGATGCTATTGCTGGGTTATATACTGGTGGGACATCCAGAATGGAAACGTGCAAAGATTCGGCTGTTTGCATGTTCCGGTTCTTGGGAAGCTGAGCTGGATGCTAACAGACTTTCAACTGTTATCAAGGAAGGAAGACTCCCTATTTCTATGCAGAATGTTACCTCTGTACCTTATGAGAGTGAGGAGGGATTAGAACAGGAGGTCGCACATAGATCCGCCCAAGCAGATTTAGTTATCTTTGGTCTAACAGCAGAAGACATAAATTCCGACCGATTGTCTGACCTACTCCAACGTTTCCAAGATGTGAACGATGTCTTATTCGTTCATTCAATTGAACAAATTGCAATCGACTAATTGGGAATGTTGAATGTAGATAGGATAGATGAAGATGGGTGAATTGATTGGTCAAATAAAGGATTTTTTTAACCAACCTGTAATCACTTTGGAAAGTGAGGTACAAGTCTGGAAAATTGTCTTGTTTGCGGCTGTTTTGGTTGCCTCAGTGGTAATCGCAGGTTATCTACGACGATGGTGCCGCCGACTTTTTGATCGGTTGAAGTTAACGCAGAACACCGTAAACCGATTGCTGGCAATTCTGTTTCTCGTTGTATTGATTATTGGGATCGGTGTTGCGTTTAAGGTTACCCAAATTGAGACAGGAGTGTTTGGTAAGATTATTCACTATCCACTTTCGGATCTGTTCCAATCTTCTCAAAAACCGATCGAAATAGATACAAATGATACGGACACAGGTGAAAAGCTGGTCCCCAAGGAAGTAGATGGAAATAGATTGACTTTGGCAAGGTTTTTTTATGGGTTCGCTATAGTTTTTGGGATGTTTGTCTTCTCAAAATATGCACAATATGTGATGCAGCGACAGGTTTTACAACCATTTCAAATTGAAAGACATACTCAATTCGTCCTACTTCGCTTATTCCATTTTATACTTATTGCTATCGGTGTTCTTATCAGTCTCAATACACTCGGAATTAGTTTCACAAGTTTAGCTATTATTTTTGGTGGTTTGAGTATCGGTATTGGTTTTGGGTTACAAAATGTAGTATCAAATCTAATATCGGGACTTATTCTGTTTTTTGAACGTCCAATCAAGATAGGTGATTTAATAGAAGTTGTAGATGTAGACATTTTTGGTAGGGTGAGTAGTATCAATCTCCGTTCAACAGTGGTTATGGCACTTGATGAAAAGGAGGTAATTGTTCCAAACTCGCAATTAATTACAGAACCGGTTCATAACCTTACCCATTATAACAACCTCTTTCGGGTTTGCATTTCGGTAAGTGTGTCGTTTGATTCAGACGTAGAACTGGTTAAAAATGTATTAATTGAGACTGCGCAGGAACACCCTAAAGTGATAACAGAACCGACACCTGAAATGGAGGACGTTACTACTCCATTTGTGCGGTTTATAGCCTTTGGAGAGTCTTCCTTGGATTTTGAATTGTTGGCATGGATACCGGATTCTTTCCAAAGGTTTGATGTTGCAAGCGACTTGCATTTTATGATTTGGGATAAATTTAAGGAATACGGTATCAAAATCCCATTCCCACAACGGGATGTACATTTTTATCCAAAAGAAGATTGATAGCGGCACGTTTCAGTTTTCAGAACGATCTATTGAGGGATTTCTGAATGCCGAATTACCTCACCTTCAACAAGGTAATATACCTCTTCACCGATATTCGCTGCGAGGTCGCCGACTCGTTCTAAATGACGGAAAAGCAGTAGATGACTGATACCAGTTTGGATGAGATGTGGTTGGTCAGTCATAAGCGAGCAAAGTTCACGTACCAATTGCTCATATATAGTATTTACTTTGCTATCACGTTCTCTGAGTTCTCTGGCGAGTTCTGCATTCCGATTTACCAGCGCGTCAAGGGCATCCTTTACCATCTCTTGGACAATAAGGGTTACAGAGGGAAGATCAACAAATGGCTGCATTGGAGGGTATTCTAACAGTTCAATACTACGTCTTGCGATAGAGACACATTTATCAGCTAACCTTTCAATATTCCGGTTTACCTTCATTGCCATCGTCAAATAACGTAATTCAAAGGCTACAGGTTGGTGGCGTGCAATGAGTTGGATGCATCTCGCTTCAATTTCGTTCTCAAGCTTGTCAACTGTATCGTCAATTGCGATAACACAACGCGCCAAGTCCTCGTCGCTGTTTTGTATTGATTCAACGGCATCTCGCAACATGTTTTCGGCAATACCACCCATTTTTAGTAGTTGATGCTGAAGTGCTTTGAGTTCTGATTCAAGGTAATGTTGCATCTAAACTTCCTTACGATTTATCTTATCCCAATCTACCTGTAACATAGTCCTCAGTCCGTTTATCCTTTGGATTCGTAAAAATCTGTTCGGTGTGTCCGAATTCTACCAATTCACCACACCAAAGGAAACCAGCCACGTCTGATACGCGAGCGGCTTGTCGTCTCTTGTTGGTAACAAAGATTAACGTATATTGGTTTTTTAGGCTCTGAACAATTGCTTCCAATTTGGGCGTTTCGGCAGCATCCAGTTGTTCACACGGTTCATCAAATATTAATACTTCTGGCATACCTGCTAATGCACGGGCAATACAAAGTCTTTGTTGTTGTCCAATAGACAGAATATCAGGGAAAGATTTTAGGTCATCGCAAACTTCATCCCAAAGTTGAGTCTTCCTGAGACATTCTTCTACGAAGTCATAAAGTTCTGTAGAATGTTTCATGCCATGCATTCGTGCACTATAAGCAACATTGTCATAGATGCTTTTTCTGAAGGGAATCGGTTTATGAAAAACCATACCTATCTGTTTTGTTATCTCTGATGCTTTTCTCTTCGGAGAATATAGATCCTTCCCATTAAATAGGATTTTACCGGTGTGTCTAAATTCGGTATTCAAATCATTCAAACGGTTCAGGCAACGGACCAGAGTTGTTTTACCTGAATTTGATGGTCCGATAAAGGCTGTAACTTGGTTAGCTAACACATCAAAAGTCAGGTTCTTGAGAATCTGGCTTTTGCCAAACCAAACATTCAAATCACTTATGTGTAAAGTAGGAACATTGCTGAGTTGACGCATTTTTCAATGAATCCAAAGGATATTCTTTTTTTGATGATAGAACTATAC
>VYFM01000329.1:5072-8299 GCA_009842375.1 Candidatus Poribacteria bacterium
GAACTATACTATCCTATTTATGTTCATATTCTTTGGAACTAAACTTGAGAGCACACTCAATAAAAGTGCTGATGATAAAAGAGCAACAACAATACCGGGAATACCAAAGGGACTGGTTGAATTTGGAATAGGGATTTTCCATACACAAAATACGATAATAAGGGCGGCAGTTGCGAGTACTCGTGAAATAGCAGTCAAAATCCCTCCAGATATCATTGGAAGGGCATACGGGAACACATGCCCAGTAATTACCTGCCATCTGCTTGCCCCAAGTGCGTAAACCGCTTCACGAACAGATATATCAACTCCTTGAATTGCCTTTTGTGTTGACTGTATTGAATAAGGCATTATCAGCAAGACAACAGTTATTGTTAGTGTGAGATAGGTTATACTATCTGAATGTCTAACTAACAAGTAAATCCCTAAAAATCCATATATAAGTGATGGAATACTCGCCAAGATTGAGATTATCCGTTCAAGAATTCTGTATTGCCAAGATTTATGCGGAAGCCATTCTTCTAAAAAAAACGCTACTGCAAGGCTAAGCAGAATGACAATGCAACAGATAGGAATCATTCGGTATAGATGTCCATATATAATAGGGTATTAAGTCAGTAAAGTTCCATAATAGAAAAAAAACTACAGCAAGAATAATAAAAGCGATGATATGAAAAATTGGATCTGCCCTGTTCATGATATTGGCATTCTTCCTAAAGAGATGCTTGCATCGGACAGGCGTATGTTACAAGTGTATGGAACTAAACCCTTTGATTCTTTGTAGAATTTTACCTATCCGTAGCGCATTTGCACATAATCTGCTGTTTTCGGATGTTCAGGGGTTTCAAAAAGTGCTTGCGTTTCCCGATGTTCTATCAACTCACCAAGAAACATGTATATACACTCATCACTAATTCGTCGTGCTTGTGCCATATTATGTGTCACAATTAAAAAAGTATATGTTCCAGCGAGGACTGACATAAGTTCTTCAACAGCAAGTGTTCCCTTCGCATCAAGTGCTGAACAAGGTTCATCCATTAAGATAATCTGTGGTTTCAACGGTAATAACCGGGCAATACAAAGTTTCTGTTGCTGTTCAAGCTGTAGTGATGTTGCACGGGTTTTTAGTTTATCCTTTAAATCATCCCATAGAAATACCGAGGAAAGTGCATCTTCAACAATTTCATCAGATTGTGTACGCGTCAGACTTCTAAACGGTGAATGTATCCGCAGCCCGAAAAGGATATTATCGTAGACTGAGATCGGCAACGGATTGGGACGTTGAAATACCATACCGACAGTTTTTCTTAACTCTAACAGCGAAACATCCGAATCGTAGATATTCTTACCTAATATCTTTATCTCGCCCTTTGTTGTGACGTTGCCGTATCGCTCATTCACACGGTTAAAACAGCGGAGAAGAGTTGTTTTTCCACACCCAGAAGGTCCAATAAGACCTGTGATTTTACCGTCGGGAATTTTCACACTTACATCCATAAGTGCCTGAAAATCACCATACCAAAGACTAAGATTCTCTGTTTCAATGCTAAAGTTATTCGTTTCCAAGTGATACTCCTCTATACCGTTACCCGAAATTCCCGTTTACATAGTCATAGGTGGATTGATTTGAAGGATTATCCGAGAAAATAACATCTGTTTCGTCAATTTCAATCAGATCTCCATTTAGCATAAATGCGGTGCGATTAGCCAATCGTTTTGCCTGTTGAACTAAATTCGTTACGAGTAATATCGTCATCTCATTTTTGAGTGTCTTTAGGACATCTTCAATACGCATTGTTGTAATCGGATCAACAGCGATTGAGAATTCATCCAGACACAGAACTTCAGGTTGGTGCGATAGTGCTCTCGCGATGGTCAAACGTTGCTGCTGTCCACCAGACAATTTTGTTCCGAGAGAATCCAATCTATCTTTAACTTCATCCCATAATGCTGCTTGATGTAGACATCGTTCAACAATTTCATCTATTTCCGCTTTATTTCGGAGTCCTGCTGTCCTCGGTGCGAAAGCAACGTTATCGTAGATGGTAAGCGGTAAACCAACAGGCAACGGAAGAACCATACCGATACGTCTACGCAATCCATAAACGTCGTTGATTGAATTGATATCTTCACCGTCTAACTTTACAGTACCTTCAACAGAAATACCTTGATTGAATTCCAACGTTCGGTTGATGACTTTGAGAAGTGTGGTCTTACCAGACTGTGCAGGACCGATGATACCAAGAATTTCATTCGGATATACATTCAACGATATACCATTTAAGGCTTGTTTATCACCGTAAGAGACCTTAAGGTCTGATATTTCAATTTTGTTTTCCACGTAAAACTCGCTTCAATATATTTTAGATTTTTTCACTCGTATTCTTCTCAGAAATGTTCCTAATCTTTACTGAACTCAAAAACACGCTAATTATCCCTGCTACAACGATTAAGTAGCAAATTATAGGTGTTACCATAATAATGAATTGTCCTCCAGGAGTTATTAGGGACAAATCTGAATAACCAACTGTAAATATTGTTAGAAATATTACCAATAATGCTGATGAAAATGAACCAAAGGTATCAGGTTGTGCATCTTTTTCAAAGATGTATAAGCCAAACGCAGACAAGAAAATTAATACTGACAATAGAATAACTAAAACAATGAACTTTCGTATAATCCCACTATTATTTTTCATCTTCTTCACTATCCTTCCCATCTTGAAGTTCCTCTTCAACCCTCGCTTCAGTTAGAACAGAAGCTAATAATCCAGATGGAATAGCGATCAACCCAACACCGACCAATGCAACTAACGCAGTGAAGATTTTACCGCCAGCGGTGATAGGATACACATCACCATATCCAATTGTAGTTAGAGATACGATTGCCCACCACATCGCATCGGGTATAGAACCAAATTTATCAGGTTGTACGTCTTTTTCAAAGACATAGATTCCACAGGCAGCTAAATAAACAAACAGTGAGCATAGAATAACAAGTGCGAGAAGTTCCCTTCTGACTTCACCCAATGCCTCAATCATTCTGTCCACTGCAAGGACGAAACGTGTGGCTTTAAAGATTCTGAAAATTCGTAAGAATCTGAGAACCCGTAGGACACGAAACCCAGGAATAAGCACGAGAGCCGGTAAAATTGCAAGCAGGTCAACAATCCCGAAGAAACTGAATATAAACGCTTTTCTATCAGGTGCGGTGTAGATACGTAGTATGT
>VYFM01000264.1 GCA_009842375.1 Candidatus Poribacteria bacterium
ATTTTCAAAATCTATACAAATAGGAATAATTAGTGAAGACACATTCTACGTCTAATGAAGGGACTTCTCTAACAATCCCAAGTCTTTAGGCTTGGGTCCAAAAACTTGACAATTGGAGATATTTTGTGGTATCCTTTTAGCACTGGTTCAGTGCAGGTATTGATAGTGCCTGCACACCGCTATCAACGGGAATCAGAGACCTATCAAGGACCAGTATTATGCCATATAAGACACATAAGATAGCATTAGATCCAACATTCAAGCAGCGTGGATAGTTTTCTTCTCAATGTGGATATGCTCGTTTTGCATATAATCAAGCGTTATCAGATTTTAGGTCTGGTTTAGATCAGGATAACTTCCAATCTGGCGAACACTTAACATTAACTTCAATAAGACGAAAAGGTATCATGATTGGACAAGTTCACAAGATCAGTGTGCTGCGTTGTATGCTATTAAGAATCTTGGGCGGGGGATTGCGAATTGGGTTGGAAAGCGTGCGAAGTTTCCGAAGTTCAAGAAACGTGGAATTAGAGATGCTTTCACGACAGACGAGCAGTCTGTCCATGTGGAAGGCAAGAAAATAAAACTGCCTAAAATCGGTTGGGTAAAGATATTTGGATCACTTCGTTTTGTGGGTTCGATTATCAAAGTCACTATTTCAAGGACTGCACATCGTTGGTTTGTATCTATAACTGTTGACACAGAGGACACCGAAGTTGTTGATACCTCAACACACCCTGTTATCGGTATAGATGTCGGGATCAACACGTTGGCGACCTTGAGTGATGGCACCAAATACGATAATCCAAGACCACTTAAACGCTGTGAGCGAAAGTTAGTAAGAGAACAACGTAAGTTAGGTCGTAAAATCCGTAAGTCAAATAACTGGTTTAAACAGAAACGCAAGGTGGAACGTGTCCACTATCGCATCGCTTGTATCCGAACCGATGCGCATCACAAAGCAACTACAGATATTGTCAAGAAAGCAAGTGCTATCGGTATTGAAACACTAAAGATTACAAACATGCTAAAGAATAGGAAACTGGCAAAAGCATTGTCAGATTCAGCATTAGGTGGGTTTCTTTCTAAACTCAAGATAAAAGCAACAGCACGGGGGATACCTGTAACCGAAGCAGACCAGTTTTATGCATCATCAAAAACCTGTAGCAACTGCGGACACAAGAAAGACGACTTAACACTTTCAGAAAGAACGTATCATTGCAGTCAATGTGGTATCTCTATAGATAGAGATGTTAACGCTGCAATAAACCTTAGACTTACTACCGTCGGATAGACGGGAAGTTACGCCTGTGGAGTCCAAATAAGACTACAAGCAAGTTCGGGGCAGTGTTTAGGAAGGTAGCACGAGAGACGGAAGCAGGAATCACATAGGAGGGCTGATGTGCTAAAAGAAGCACACGGCTTTAGCCGTCGTGAGTATCACCAACAGTTCGGCTTGACTGCAGAAGAACAATCATCTTGGGAGGAAAACGGATATTTTGTACGTTACAACGTTTTTACAAATAAAGAAAACAATTTTTTAAGTCAAGTAGCTGATGAGATTGCTTTAGAAAAAATCCCCTTCCCTGACCATAGAATCTTTCAGAATGCATTAGTTAGAGATGGAAAGGTTGAAGCATCGGGTATCCACGCGATGCACAGTATCCATCAGATGAATCTTTATTCACCTGAGTTTCTTGCACGTACACGTGATCCGCGCCTAACCGACCCTGTTGTTGACATCCTCGGACCAGATATCCTCGGTCTCAACAGTCTATATATTTGGAAACCACCCAAGATAGGTTTAGGTTTCCCGTGGCATCAAGATAGATGGTATACTCGACCACAGTTCAAAACCAAAACCACAGTTGGAACGTGGACTGCGATTGATGCAGCAGATAAAGAAAACGGGTGTTTATACGTTATACCCGGTAGCCACAAAATCGGTATTCTTGAGCATATCGAACTTGAAGGTTCACAACAACAGGAGTTTAAACAGGCAGTCGGTGCAAAAGACGAAGATGGAGTTGCCATTGAATTACCACAAGGAAGTGTAATCTTTTTCGACAACCGAATACTACATAAGAGTACTGATAACAATAGTGAACGTTTTCGACGAAGTAACATCGCACATTATATCAGTGCAAAAGCAGAACGAATTCACCATAAGAATTACATGCGTCCACTAATGTGGGTTAGAGGGGAAATACACCCGACACTGTCTGAGGGTGTCTACCGTGAGGTATTACCTATTACAGAATCTGATTAGAATTATGAAGAATGAATAAAAACCTAACTGAATAGGAGAATAAGTGAGAACAAATACAACAACTGAAGAACGGACGTTTAGATTGACGTCTGAAGAACGATCCTCTTGGGAAGAGAATGGATACTTTGTCCGCCTCAACGTTTTCACAAAAGAAGAAAACGACATCTTAGCCCAAATTGCAGATGACATTGTTGATGGTAAAATCCCCTTCCCAGACTACCATATCTTTGAAAACGCATTAGTCAGAGACGGTAAAACCGACGCACAAGGAATCTACGCAATGCACAATATCCAATATGTAAGCTGTAATTGTCAAGAATTCCTTGAACGTACGCGCGATCCGCGTCTCACCGACCCCGCCGTTGACATCCTCGGTCCTGACATCCTCGGTCTCAACAACCTATATATTTGGAAACCGCCAAAAATCGGTTTAGGATTTCCATGGCATCAAGATAAATGGTACTTTAACCATCAATATAAAACAGGAACAACAGTCGCAACATGGTCTGCAATTGATGACGCTGATAAAGAAAACGGGTGTTTATACGTTATACCCGGTAGCCACAAATATGGTGTTCGAGACCATAAGGAACTTGAAGGTTCACAGCAAGGTGAATTTAAACAGGCAGAAGGTGCTCGCGATGAAGATGGTGTTGCTGTAGAAATACCCGCTGGAGCGGTAATCTGGTTTAATAGTCAAGTCTTACACAAAAGCACTGATAACCACAGTTCACGTTTTAGACGAGCGAATATAGCACACTACATGAGAGCAGATGGTGAATGGACTCGTCCTGAGGCGGTAAATGAAAAACGCCCCCCTATGTGGATTCGGGGTAAAATCTTTCCTGCAATGGGAAATGAAGTTCAACATGAAGTTATACCGATTATAGAAGCAGATTAACTACAGTCTATCTCGTAAATCGTTTTCCTATCTTTTGCGGAAAATCATATCTTCATCGTAGGAGCGAGGTTGCCTCTCCCAGAAAGAAAGTGTGCTTCTCATCGGGCGGGGAGACCTGTCCCTACAAATGATTTATGAGATGCGCTCTACTAACGAAGGTTACTATCATGGAACTACGAATCACTACTATCTATATCTTACTTTTAGTGCTTATGTCGTCTACCGATGCAAACGTGCCTTCCAAATACGCGAAGCAATCCGTTGAATGGTTCCAAAGCGAGGAAGGTCGGCGTATTGCCGACAACGTCCTCACTTGGCAGACACCGCACGGCGGTTTTCCCAAGAGTAGAGACACGGCATCAAAGCCGTATAAAGGTAAAAGTGAGGATCTGCACGCAACGTTCGACAACGGTGCGACTATTGATGAACTACGGTTTCTTGCCCGTGCGTATAGTGCCACAAACGAGCCGCGCTACAAACAAGGATTTCTCAAAGGTCTTTCTCATATCCTTGAAGCACAATACCCGACTGGTGGATGGCCTCAGTTTTATCCGCCAAGTAAAAGTTACCATCGTCACATCACTTTCAATGACGATGTTATGGCTCGCATTCTCGGACTTCTTCAAGATGTCTCTGAATCTTCCGACTATCAGTTCCTGAAAACGGAGAACCGCGCTAAGGTTGAAGCTGCTGTAACCAAGGGCATTGACTGCATCCTACGCACACAAATCAAGCAGAACGGCAAACTCACAGCATGGTGCGCGCAGCATGACGAGAAAACGCTTGAACCTGCGTGGGGACGTTCCTATGAACCACCATCGATCTCAGGCGCAGAAAGTGTTGATGTCGTACGGCTCCTAATGTCACTTGAAGAACCTACACCAGAGATCATCGCTGCTATTGAAGGATCGGTCGAATGGTTCAGGAGCGTCGCTACCAACGGCATTCGCCAAGAAAGATTCACCAATGCAGACGGGCAGGATGACAAACGGATCGTAACAGATCCAGATGCAGGACCACTCTGGGCGCGTTTCTATGAACTCGGGAGTAACCGTCCAATATTTCTCGACCGCGATTCGGTATTCCGCTACTCGTTATCAGAGATCGGGCAGGAACGTCGCACCGGATACGCCTACTACGGAAGTTGGGCTTCCAGGCTCCTCACAGATGAGTACCCACGGTGGAGAGTAAAACACAAGCTAACAAAAGAATGACTTATTACCATGCTTGCTGTATTCGTCGTGCAGAGTATAGTAAATGTGGAGTTAATGATACCATCTAAATATATCAATAGGAGAATCAGTGGACACGAATACAAACTCTGATGAACGGAAGTTTAAACTAACTCCAGAAGAACGATCTTCTTGGGACGAGAACGGATATTTTATCCGTTACGACGTTTTTACAAAAGATGAAAACGCCTCTTTAGCACAAATCGCAGATGACATTGCTACCGGAAAACGCCCTTTTCGCGCCCAAAATGTCCATCAAAACGCATTAGTCAGAGATGGAAAAACTGAAGCTTCTGGAATAAACGCGATGCACTGTATTCATCATATAAACCATTATTCACCCGAATTCCTTGAACGCACACGTGACCCACGTTTAACCGATCCTGTTGTTGACATAATCGGTCCAAATATCCTCGGTCTTAACAATCTATATATATGGAAACCGCCAAATATTGGTCTGGGGTTTCCATGGCATCAAGATAAATGGTACTTTAACAATAACTATAAAAACGGCAAAACAGTAGGAACTTGGACTGCTGTTGATGACGCAGACAAGGGAAACGGGTGTCTATATGTAATACCCGGAAGTCATAAATTAGGTGTTCTTGAACATGAGGATTTAGAAGGATCACAACAGAACGAGTTTAAGATTGCACGTGATGCAAAGGACGAAGACGGTGTTGCAGTCGAAGTGCCATCGGGTGCAGTGGTTTGGTTTAACAACGAACTACTACATAAAAGCACTGATAACCACAGCGATCGCTTTAGACGTTGTAGTGTTGCACACTATATCTGTGCAAATGCAGAACGTATTCCAAATAAATGGGTAAAGAATGTGCGTCCAGTTATGTGGGTTCGGGGTGAAACATATTCAGAAAAGATGGAACCAGTTTACCGTGATGCTCTACCAATACCTGAAGACGAGGATGATTAACGCAAACAGAGACATCTTACCCATACCAATAGTAAAGGAAAATAAGTAATGAAAGAGACATTACATCAGAAACGTAATTATTCACTATCTCCTGAAGAACAGTCGTTTTGGAACGAAAACGGTTACCTTGTTCGTCACGACGTTTTCACTGAGAAAGAAAATGACATCCTACGCAAAATCGCAGATGATATTGTCGAAGGAAAACACCCCTTTCCAACAGATAATATCAATCAAAACGCACTGGTAAGGGATGGAAAAATTGAAGCATCAGGTATACATGCAATGCACAAAATCCATCATGTGAGTTTTTATTGTCCCGAATTCCTTGCACGTGTACGTGACCCCCGTCTAACGGATCCAATTGTCGACTTGCTTGGTCCAAATCTGCTGAGTCAAGGAAATCTATATATCTGGAAAGCCCCAAAAATTGGTTTAGGGTTCCCATGGCATCAAGATAAATGGTACTTTAACTGGCAGTATAAAACTGAAATGACTGTCGGAACATGGACAGCGATCGATGCAGCAGACCAAGACAACGGATGTTTATATGTTATACCTGGAAGTCACAAATTGGGAATCCTTGAGCATGAAGACTTGGAAGGTCCACAACAGAACGAGTTCAAAATAGCACGCGATGCAAAGGACGAAGACGGTGTAGCTGTTGAAGTACCACCGGGAGGTGTCGTTTGGTTTAACAATCAGCTCCTACATAAAAGCACTGACAATCACAGTAATCGTTTTAGACGATGTAATGTAATTCATTATATTAGTGGAAATGCAGAACGAGTACCTAAGAAACAGGTATCAAATATACGTCCTGTAATGTGGGTTCGGGGTGAAACATATTCAGAAAAAATGGAACCGGTATATCGTGATGTCTTACCAATACCAGAAACGGAATCATAAGTCCTTTGAAGGAATTCATACACTATTTGGAAACAACGTTTTCCGTAGGATCGACCCGGTGAATGCCTAAATGGCATTCATACCGTTGATTTGCTGGTCGCGACCAGGAGGTCGATCCTACAAAGAAACTAAAAGTTGTAATGATACTTTGTCAATCAGAAATGGTATAACAGGAGAGAGAATTTAGAATTGCACTAAACTGAAATAACACACCGCTTATTTGGAGAAGTATATGCGAAAATGCGTGATTATACTGATATATGTATTACAACCAATTCTCTTTTATTCGTTGTGTACAAACATATATGCACAGAAACCTAATTTTCCCGACCAAATACCAATTGTTGAACGCCCCTTCACAGATGATCCTGACAAATTTACTTTCGCTATAATAGGTGATAAAACAGGTGGTGGTTTAGATAAGTGGCATGTGTTTGACCGCGCAATAGATGAAATAAATACATTGAATCCTGATTTTGCAATTATGGTCGGTGACTTGATTCAAGGGGATACGACTGATACGGAACAACTTTCAGCTGAATGGAAGGAGTTTTGGGAACACCAATCCGGCTTAGATATACCATTTCTTTTACTACCCGGTAATCACGATATTACCAATCCAGTAATGTATGATTATTGGAAAGAGAATTTAGGACGAACATATTACGCGTTTACATATAAGAATTGCTTATTTCTTTTGCTCAATACTGAGGAGTGGCATGCAAACAGTGGTGAATGGGTAAATTGGTTTGGAAAAGAACAGATAAAATATGCAAAATCACAATTAACACAGCACGCAGATGTACGGCACACATTTGTCCTATTACACCGACCTTTATGGCTTCAGAAACATACCGGATGGGAAGAAATTGAAGATGCACTCGGTCAACGACCATACACAGTTTTTGCGGGGCATTATCATAACCTAACACTACATACACGCAATGACCGCAGATATTTCGTACTCGGGGCAACAGGTGGTGGGTTCACACCACAGGAAGTCAAAGAATACGGTGCATTTGATCACTACAGCATCGTCACTGTTGATAACGATGAAGTTGACATCGCCATTATTGAACCGGGTAACATTCATGACGCGGATGTGTCAACATCGGCATTCAAAAATAAAGTTTCTAAATTACTTGACCTTAAGGTAGATTTTGATCTCAGCAAAAACAGGTCTGTATCTGAAGGAAGACTTGATATTTCTCTCAATAATACCCTTGAAAAACTAATGACACTTGAGATAAAGTTTGACCAGAATGACAAATGGCAGATAACACCAAACCATTTATCTATACAAGCAAAACCAGGACAAACATCAAAAACAAGCGTTAGCCTCTCAGTCTCATCCTCTGACTATCTTCCTTTTCCCATATACAAACATGCAGTACAATATAGTGGTGAACAATTATTGAGTGGAAGAAATCTGTATCACCCAATTGACAGAGTACACATGCATGTCATAAAAAATTGGATGTTGCTTGGACCTTTTGATCTCGGTGTGAAAACAATACCTTCTAATTCCAAACAGGTCCCACAGAGTTTTATTGATATTCCATTACAAAATCTTAATCCTGAGAAAACCTATCAAGGAAAATCAGGAGAAATCGCATGGCAAGAACACATCTCTGAAAACGATAGGATTAAATTAGATGCTGAATTTGAATACGCTGAAATGGCTTACGGTTTTGGAATAACTCATATAAAGAGTCCAGACAAAAGACGTATATTTGCACAGATTGGATGGGGAAGCAATCTTGGCAGAATATATCTTAACGGTGTTGAGATTCCTGATGCTGCTATCCCAGGTGAAAACCTATATTCTTGGTGGGCACACTTCGAATTGCCTTTGAAAAAAGGCTGGAACACCTTAACTATTTTATCAGGAGATTACAACGGATGGTGGGATTATCGTATGGAAGTTGCAGATCCAACTGATGCACTCCAATTTAGTACTAAACCATTTGGTGTAAATTAAACCCAATTGTTGCCATACGATTCAACATTACGGAGGGTGTGTAAAGTTTTTCGCACTAAAAATATT
>VYFM01000632.1 GCA_009842375.1 Candidatus Poribacteria bacterium
GACTTAGAATCAAAGAAAATATGAAAATTCTGTCACGTTATTGTCTAAAAGAGTTCATTCCACCATTTCTTATATCGCTCATCTGTTTTACCTGTATCATACTTTTTGATGAACTTTTTCGACTTGTTAAACTCTTTGTAAAAAAAGGTGTTAGTCCCCTTTACTTGATTGAATCCCTGTTGTATGTAATTCCAGCAACGGTTGTCTTATCAATTCCGATGGCTGCGTTGGTAGCGGTCTTGTTAGCATTAGGACGACTTTCTACAGATTCAGAGATTATGGCTATGCGGGCACACGGTATCGGTTATCACCAACTTATGATTCCCCTTTTGTGTGCCACTGTCCTATTAAGTGTTATTGATTTAGGGTTGATGGAATATGTTCTACCGAGAGCCACTCTTGCCTCGGTATCACTCAAACGTGACATCCAGAGACACAACCCTGCACTCATTCTTGAAGAAGGTACTGTTATGAAAGAACTTCAATCTGAAGGCAAAATCTGGATGTACGAATCCACTGATCCGAATACAGAGCAGATGCAGAATGTGAAAATTTGGGACGAATACTTACCGGGGAAACCACGTTTCACACTTGCAGAAACTGCAACGCTCGGATATGAAAATGGTGATGCTAAACTGAAACTATTCAATGGACACACCTATGAACCACTTACCGATGACTCAGAAGGTTTTAGAATTACCCAATTTAAGGAACAAACACTCGCACTTGATTTCAAAAAAGATTTAGAACGTGGGGACTATAAATCCCGGCATCCACAAACAATGCAAGTCGGAGAACTGAAGGAACATATTAGGAAGCTGGAAGACACTATTAAACAGAAACCCGATAAGACATCAGAGTACACGTTAAATAGACTCCGCTACGCAAGGGTTGAATATCACAAGAAATTTGCTATTCCATTTGCCTGCTTAGCCTTTGGTATCATTGGCATCCCGCTTGGATTTATCGTTAAAAAGAACGGAAAAATGATTGGGTTCGGCATTGGATTAGCAGTGATACTGTTATATTACCTCCTACTTCAGATTGGACAAAGTGGCGGCTTAAGTGGCAATATGCACCCAGCATTCGCAATGTGGTTTCCGAACATAGTGGTTGGTATACTCGGTATAGCATTTATTATAAGAATGTTAGGTGAAGGTAAATTACAGACTTGGCGTGATAGTGATAGCAAGATTCCGATCATTGTCAATAGAAGCACAGAATCTCAGGAAAAAACAGGAAATATCGCTTGAACATTTTAGACCGGTACCTAATAAGAGAATACATCAAAGCCTTTTTTGTTGGTTTCATATTCTTTAGCGCGCTTGTAGTTGTTGTCCGATTATTAGATAAGGACATCAAACACTTTGAAGAAAATATAACTTATTTCACCGCTGTAAAAATTGTGCTGTATCAAGCACCCCGACGGATAATGGAGATTGTACCTGTATCCGGGTTTGTCGCCATTTTTTTCGTCTTAGGTAGAATGGTGCGCAGCAATGAGTTTGTTGCAATAAAAGCGGGTGGAATAAGTGTTTATCGTATTCTTACACCAGTCTTAATCGTAACGTTGATTATTTGTGCGGTCTTTGCCCTGTTCTATGACCGTATTGCCTCCCCAGCCTATCATGAAGCAAACCTTTTGCAAAAAAAAGCTAAACCACGGCACGGACGATATCTTGTGTTTAAGGGAAAAGGAGATCGTATCTTTTATTTGCATAGTATAAATTTGGGAGAAAAAGAAATCCGTAAATTGACAATATGGGAATCTGATGAAACTGATGAAATTGAACGTATAATTTATGCAAAGAATGCTACATGGACACCGACACACTGGGAACTATCTAACGGAGACATTCGGCACTTTGAAAACGGTTCTGAAGTCGCGTATGAGACTTTTGTAGAGAAGTCTATAGAGCGTTACGAAGACCCGGCACGTTTCATCGGTAGTGATAAAGACCCACGTGCTATGACCATAAAAGAACTGAAAGAACAGATCGCATATAAAAAGGAAGCAGGTCAAATTACACGGATTGAACAGGTCAAATTACACCACAAAATGGCATATCCGTATGCGGCTGTTGTTGTTGTCATGTTAGGTGCGCCGATTGCAATCCGTTTCGGTAAAGCTGGATTTTTTGCAGGTTTAGTCATTGCATTCTTCCTTGTCTTTATCTATTGGGCACTCTCTTTTGCTACGCTTGAGGGCTTGAGTGAGAATGGAAAACTCCACCCATTTTTAGCTTGTTGGGGAGCAAACATTTTGTATGCTATTGTTGGCACTATTTTAATTTGGCGCACACCAAGATAGATATTATTCCAGATTCATACTTACCTATTATCTTCATAAAGACGATTCCGAATTTAGGTCTATTCCCATTGCTACCATAACCCACCGCTATGCTTACCCAAAAATTCGGTAATTTCTTCTTCAAAATCCGTAGTTTCACACCCATTCCATTTATACTCGCGTTGTTGTATTTCGCAAATCCCACCTGGATCAGTGTATCTATAAGCCTACTATTTATTACAATAGGAGAATTGCTGAGAATTTGGTCAGTCGGGTATGCAGGTGGAACGACACGCGCAACAGCACTCGGTGCCGCTCGCGACCTTGTTACTACAGGACCCTATAGTTATGTTCGTAACCCTCTCTATCTCGGTAACTTACTGCTCAGTATAGGGGTCACCCTTTTTACCAATGTGCTATGGTTAATCCCTATCCTAATTATAGGATATTTCATTCAATATATGCCTATTATCGCTGTTGAAGAGAAGTACTTATCAGAATCCTGTGGACAGGTCTATGATAAATATCAAACTGAAGTGTCACGTTTCCTGCCTAAATTTCACTCATATTCTAATCAATCTCATCACGACTATTCTTGGTCCCGCGCACTCAAAAGTGAAAAACGCACTTTAACCGCCATTATTTGTGTCATTGGATTGATTCTAATCAGGACAGCGTATCACGCATAATTACCTTGACAGTTCTAATCTGAAAAGATAAAATATTGATATTATGTGTTGGTAATAGGATTGAATCTACCTGTTACCGAACTGCCTCTGCAATTACATGTAAGTACGGTGATATTGTTCAACACAGAAGTTTACATGTTTCACTTCAGTTTGCTATTGGTTTTTCTATCAATTTAATTTCACAATACAGGAGGATATATATAGGATGAATAAATTCGCTTTTTCACTTATGATATTTTTCCTTATCGCGGTCTTGTTCATTATGTCTGTTGACATCGCTTTTGCGCGAACATTTAACAATGATTTTGAGACAGGAGACCTTACCGATTGGGAGAAAACAGGAACCGCGTTTAATTTCCAACCAACATGGGGAGACAATCCAACAGCACGTAATAGAGGACAGCCTTCACAACACCAAGGCGATTGGTGGCTCGGACTTGCCGAAAGGTATCAAGGACCAGACAAAGGAGCAGAACTTGGACAGAGTCCTGGAGACATGGAACGGGATGCGAATGGCAATGTTGCTCCGGATTTTCCTCAAGGCACTTTAACATCTATCGAGTTCACTATTGTTGGAGAATCAATGAATTTTCTTATGGGAGGTGGAAGCCGACCATGGGGAACAGCAGAACCTTGTTGTGTCAACCTTGTCGTTGACGAAGAGGTCGTTAGAACAATGACAGGAAGTAACAACGAATCCATGACTCGAAGAGAGTGGGATGTGTCCGACTTGAAAGGTCAAATCGCTCAACTTGTTGTCGTTGATCGAAGCAGTGGCGGATGGGGACATCCTAATTTTGACGATGTACATCAGGCTGATGCAGGCGGAGATAATATTCCTTGGTCACAGGTAACCGCCGTTGACGCACGTGGAAAGTTAGCCGTCAGTTGGGCACAGATGAAAAAATACTATTAGGTGTAGATAAAACTATCATCAATAGCCATTCCTTCACTCTATACTGAAGGAACGGAATATCGTAGAGTCTTAGATATATTCAGTTCATGTATATTTATCAACCGAATATATCTAAGACAATTGTCAAACATAAGGAGATATGTCTGATGAAAAATTTAGCTTCTATACTCCTGATTATTTTCCTTGTTACCATCTTGATCATTATAACTGTTGACAGTGCTTTCGCACGAGCGTTTAACCATGATTTTGAAACAGGGGATCTAACTGATTGGGAGAAAACTGGAACAGCATTTGACTTCCAACCGACTTGGGGAGATAACCCAACAGCAAGAAACCGTGGGCAACCTTCTCAGCATGAAGGGGATTGGTGGCTCGGATTAGCTGAAAGATACCAAGGACCAGACAAAGGTGCAAAACTTGGACAGAAACCAGGCGATATGCAACAGAACGCTCAAGGCGGGGTTGCTCCAGATTTTCCTCAAGGCACTTTGACTTCTATTGAATTTGAAATCATCGGTGATACGATGAATTTTCTCATCGGTGGAGGTAACCGTGCTTGGGATACAGCCGAACCATGTTGTGTTAACCTACTTATTGATGATAAGGTGGCTCGAACAATAACAGGTGAAAGCCATGAAAGCATGAAACGAAAAGAATGGGATGTTTCCGATCTGAAAGGAAAAACTGCACAACTCGTAGTTATTGATATGAGCAGCGGTGGATGGGGACATCCAAACTTTGACGATGTTCATCAAGCCGATGCGAGTGGTGAAAATATACCTTGGGACAGAGTGCTTTCCGTTAATGCTCGTGGAAAGTTAGCCGTCAGTTGGGCACAGATGAAAAAGTATTACTAAAACGTCTTCACTTAGTAGGCGGGGCATGCTCTGCCTACTATTACACAATTTGTTCTAATCCTGCACGTTCTCTAAACTTATTATACGTCTTCAGAATCCCTTGTTCCATTGTATATGCAGGTGTAAATCCCATCTCCTCAGCGATAGCAGTCGCATCGTAATCCCACGAAATACCAAACACACCAGGTTCCAACGAAATCTGTGCATCAGGAACTAATTTTTTCAGATACGCCACACCTTCCTTCACTGGACGTATACCACCTTTGACATTAAAGACACGGGTTTTTGTAGTCGGACAAGTGCAAGCTATGACAATGGAATGCGACACATCCTCAACATACTGCCAATCTACTGAATCATCTCCAAACGGACAGACATGCGGTTCTCCCATCGCCACCGCTTCAATCATTTTTGTAGTAAACGAACTCATTCCTCGCGTCCTACCAACACCGTAAACTGCAGTAAACCGCAGTCCGATGGAATCAACCCCATAAGCGTCAAAATAGTGCATCGCATATCTTTCGTTGAGTGATTTACATGCGCCGTAAATAAACTTTGGATAATGAGGTGCATCGTTCAGAATCTGTTGATTGTTATAATCCTCGGGTGATCCGAATACCGCTACACTACTTGCCCACACAACACGTTTCAGATTGAAAATACGCGCTGCTTCTAATATATTTATTGTTCCTTCACACACTATCTTTAAGGCTTGCGGGGGATTGGCATTACAGGCAGGTACTTGCCATGATGCAAGGTGAATAATCCGATCAATATCATGCTCTTGAACGGTGCGTAATACATGGGGTAGGTCTGTGATGTCCCCTTGCACAAAGGCTAAACCTTCTATTTGTTCATCAGTGAGAACCATCTTAGGAATAGTTAAGTCGTAAGCAAAATCGAAAACGACCACATCTTCACCAGCAGCTAATAGGTCGCGAATAACATAAGTCCCGATGCATCCCATGCCACCGGTGAGCAAACATGCCATATATTTATCTCCATTTGTATATAGACGATATAGTTATTATACGGATCAACTTGTATCTGTTTTACTCAGGTTTATCCATGTTCATGGGTTCATCAACATTAACGAGTATATTTTCACCTTCAACTTTGACAGGATAGACAGGTATTTTCTCCTCACCGGGCCAAACACATTCGCCTGTCTTTACATCAAATTCCCACATGTGCATCGGACAGGTAACGCAGTTTTTGTCAATGAAACCGTAGGTCAAAATCCCACCGAGATGTGGACATATATTGTTCATGGCGAAATACTCACCCTCAACATTATATATACCGATAAAAACACCTTCAACTTTGACACCGATACATCTACCAGGTTGTATCTGTTCGGTTGTTGCTGCCTTAACAAATTGTGACATATATGTACTAACTCCAATAGTTTAATACTTCTGAACTGAGATTGACGATCATTTCAAATCTTGTTTTATATGATTTATTAACGTGTTATCACTTTACCTTCACCACGTGGGTCAGTACCACCATCCTGTGATGTTCCATTGTCCCATACACGAATAGCATGACCTGGACCACCGATACCACCACTCGCGGAGATTTCATGTCCAAGTTCTCGCAGCCCTTCAAGTGTTTCTTCACCAGCACGCGATTCTATCTGGATAGGTTCTGCACCATCACAGTGAAAACGCGGGGCATCCAATGCTGCTTGTGCGGAAACTTGCAAGTCCATCAGACTAACACTAATATTAAGCTGATTATTGGGAATAGTACGACCACCAGGAATACCATAAGTTGCAAAGGGCATGCCATCCAATGTCGCAAGACAAGGTCCCATATTATGAAGAGGACGTTTATGTGGTCCGATAGAATTCGCTAAACCTGGTCTTGGATCAAAACGACCTACACCGTGCCCGAACAACAGTCCAGTACCGGGTACTGTCACCATTGAACCGAATCCACCTCCATGGGTCTGTGTCAACGAAACCATATTTCCTTCTGCATCTGCTGTGGAAATATGACTCGTACAACTCATCGGTTCATAATAGACTACCTCACCACGTTGCGGGGATTCAAGACCTTCCCTCAATTTCTCGCTGAGAGTTGCTGTGAAACTATCCGAAAGTTCTTCATCAATGTCAATGTCAACGAAATTTGGATCACCAAATCGACTCAGTCTTTCAAACCAGCATATTTTCATCGCTTCAGAAAAAAGATGGAATCTCTCAGTGAGAGACATTTCAGCAACGTCATAGGATTCTACCAAACGGAGCATTTGTAATGTGGTGAGTCCACCTGCACCAAGGGGTGAAGTATAAACCGAATAATCGCGATACTGGATTTCATAAGGAGCTATAATAAAAGGACGATAACCTTTCAGGTCATCAACGGTTATACACCCACCTAATTCCTGTATATGATTCGCGATTGTTTCTGCAGTCGTTCCTTCATAAAACGCTTTGTGTCCCCCTTCTGCTACCGCTTCTAAGGTATTGGCAAGGTCAGGATTAGTAAGAGTTTCTCCGTGTTTCGGTGCACGTCCATCTTTGAGAAAAACACGTGCTGTTTCTGGGAATTCCCTCTTCCAACGTTCAGCATTTCCAGCAATTCCCCCACGATTAGCACCGTTCGGATAATACCCATAACGAGCAGAATTAATTGCTGGACGTATCACTTTATCAAGTGGAAGACTTCCATATTCCTTCAATGCCAAACAGAGACCTGCTACGACACCCGGTACTCCGATAGACAGTGGTCCGTGAACGTTCACTCGTCCCGGAACGCGATATCCCGCAACTGCCTCAGGGGCATCTTCTATAGTAAACATGTCTTCGGATGCTGCGGAAGGTGCGGCAGTGTTATAATCTATCGCTATAACATCTTGTGTTTTCTTGCGATATATCAACATACAACCGCCATAACCAGCGATTCCGTTATGTGAAGGTTCTACGACTCCCTCAGCAAATGCAGCGGCAACAGCAGCATCTACAGCATTACCACCTGCAAGGAGCATATCAAATCCCGCTTCTGCAGTGCGGGGATGCGGTCCGACAACAGTTCCATACTCTATTTTATGTGAATTCACATATTCTTCCTTTCGCTGAAGTCTAATACAGGGAATTTTAAAGTGTTTTGACGGAATTGTCAAGTATTTCTGAACTTGGTCATGTGTATTTTGCTTTAAGAATCTGCTGTTGATGGTTATTCTACAAAATATCTTTGATGCATCTAGAACCCAACGGTGTTCATCCGAGATGCAAACAGATTGCGCGGATTTTTTAGGTTGGATTTCTGTGAATCAGACAAACGTTGAAGGTCACTTTTGATCTCTCCGACCTATAGGACTGTATGTAAGTATTCGGACGAGGAGACCTCGTCCCTACGGAATGTTCGAGATGTAATGAATTGCGCGATTACATACGCGTAACATCTATAAATGAAAACCATCTCACTACAATATGTAACACTACCTAGTAACACACATCCACAACATATTCTTAAAACTGAATACC
>VYFM01000304.1 GCA_009842375.1 Candidatus Poribacteria bacterium
CCGTAAATAACATCATGCAGGATGGATAATCATATCCTCATTTCAACTCAGAAATCTTATCAAAATCTTCCATCGCAGCATCCATCTCATCTACTCTCAAGTAAGCCATCGCACGTGCGAAGTAAGCATCTGTGAATTTAGGAGATAGTTTTATCGCTTCAGTAAAATCCGCAATTGCTTTCTCATACATCCCCTTTTTCACATAAATTTTTCCTCGTTCATAGTAAGTCTCAGCATCATGGGGGCGGAGTTCTATCTTCCTGCTAAATCCCTCAATTGCTTTGTCATACTCACCTTGTTCACAGTGAAGCATAGCATGATAACCGGATGCATCTGCATGCTCAGGATCAAGTTTTATCGCCATGCTAAAGTCAGCGATTGCTTTCTCATACTCATTTCCCTCTACATAGAGTTTGCCGCGAGTGTAATATGCGTCAACATCTTTCGGATTGAGTTCTATTATCTTAGTATAGTCTTCAATGGCTTTGTCAAAATTAACTATATTGACATAAGCTTTTGCGCGATTGCTGTAAGCTTCAACATAATCAGGTTTGAGTTTTATCGCTTCACTGAAATCCGTGATAGCTTTTTCATACTGACGTTTTTTATAGTAAACAACGCCACGTTCATAATACGATTTCGCATCATTAGGTATATCCATAAACGGTACAGATTCATCATTTAACCTTGTCTCATCTTCGGCAACAGCCTCGTCTTCAGTCTGATTTTCATAATATTCAATGACTCGCTGCACGCGTTTTTCATCCCAACCAGGGGGAAATTTATTCTGTTTCATCGTCTGCCTCTCCGTCGTTATCGGCATCGGTAAGACGTTAAGGGTTTCCCTTTTAAGTCGTAAGCAGTAATTACAAAAACACTATGGGGTTGGGGATCGCGAAGATAAATGACTCGTAAATAGCGTCCTGATCGTGTTTGACCAATTGCAACTCTGAAATTTTCACTTCCTGTCCTGTCTTCGTCAAGATTCAGTAAGATCTCTTCATCCTCATTAACACCATGCTTATAAATATGAGGAAAACCAGTTTCTTGATCGGTGTTAAAGCGAATATTCATTTACTATTTCTTGAATTAGTGTCTGCACCAAATTTCCTTGGTCAGAAGCATACAAAAGTATAGCACAGCACACCCCATATTTCAATTGGTTTCTAAAATGCAAAGTTGACACAAATTCATAAAATTATGCTATACTGCAACAACTTCCAAAGTCCAAACATTCACCTTCTATATAAGGGAGATTTAGTAATGTTCCCAACAATTAAGGCACAAACACAAGTTGAAACACCACCAGAATGGGCAGTCCTTGAACGTGAACTGATTGATAAAATCAACGACGCAGCACCGAAGGTCCTGAAGAAATATGCGCGTGAAGATGGAACGTTGTATTGGCCAAGTCATCCAGAATTTCAAAGCTTTGATGGCTTAGATGATGCTTATGAGAGTTTCCATAATTGGCCCCTCTTCTATATGCTTGGTGGGGATGCACAGTTCTTGGTAGATTCGCATAACGAATTTGAGGCTATCACGAAAGACATGACGCGATTCGGCTCTGGACACGACTATCCGATGGTCTATAAAGAGTATCAACCGGGTTACGACTGGTTTCACCAAAGCGAAGGCAACTATCTGTTTTATATGCTCTGTATGGCGGATCCGTCAAATGCAAAAAGCATTGATCGGGCACTGCGGTTCGCGGGGTTCTTTATGAACGAGGATCCAGATGCACTGAATTACGACCCCGAACACAAAATTATCAAATGTGTGATGAACGGCAGTAAAGGACCCGCATTTTGGATCCTTGAAAGGGAGTCCTTTTACCCCCCAAATGGTTATAATTTGCCGTTTATTGATGTTCCGGGATGTCCAGATCGTGAAATTATACTGGAAAGTGATGACTTGAGAGATTTGATGGGACGTGTAATCTATGAACGTCAAGGAAAAGGAGACGCAGTCGGCAATCTGGCTGCCACAACTCTTGCTGCTAATGCCTATATGTTGAATGGTGATGAAAAATACAAGGCGTGGGTTCAAGAATATGTTGATGCGTGGATAGCACGCACAGAAGAAAATGATGGAATCGTTCCTGATAACGTTGGATTGTCGGGTATAATTGGAGAACACATGGAAGGCAAGTGGTATGGTTCACGTTATGGATGGAGTTGGCCCCACGGGTGGCATAGCGTTGGTCAAGCCGTTAGCGTTGCAGGACAAAATGCTGCACTTCTTCATAGAGATTTGACATACATGGACTTTCCGCGTTCACAGATTGATGTGCTAATTAAGCACGGTATAGAGCATAACGAACAACTTTATGTACCGCAAAAACATGGTGATCCTGGTATGGGTAATTATGTTCCTGGTCCATGGCTTCAGTATCCGATTAAGAACGACGATGGCACTGCCTTGCAAATTGATGGTTGGTTTGAATTTATGCCGATGCATCCATCTGATGTTGCACATCTGTGGGCAATGTCAATGGAGGATGAAGACCAAGATCGTGCGGTCCAAATAGCAAGAAAAGTAGGGTCTAAATTTGACATCAACGCATGGCATCACACCAAAGACCAAGGTGGACGTGATGGTGGATGGCTTGCATATATGCGAGGTGATTTTCCTGAATATCCAGAATCAATCCTCAATCATAATTTATCGCAAGTTCAACAACGACTCAACTTCATGGAAAATGATGATGAAGATCCAGCAGGATATGGAGATGCTTATTTCCAAAGACGCAATCCTGTTACTTGTGAAGGATTGGTTGAGCTCACATGCGGTGGTCCCTTACCACATTACAATGGTGGATTGTTAGTAACACGAGTGAGGCACTATGATCCACAGAAAAAACGTCCGGGACTTCCTGCGGATGTCGCCGTGCTTGTTTCTAAACTGACAAACGACAGTACCGAATTAGAATTGGTCAATCTTAATGCTACTGAAGCACGTGATGTAGTTGTTCAAGCAGGATCATTGGGAGAACACAATTTTACAACTGCACGGTCTAAAGACGGTAACGGTGAGAACGCAGTTGAGGTAAACGGGACATACCTTCAAGTCCATCTACCGCCTAACACACATATTACGTTAGAGGTGGGTATGGATCGTCTTGTAAATGCACCATCATACCAAGAGCCGTGGTAGAATATTTTGGTTAGATGCAGGGAAATTCACCATGTTTCCCTGCGTTTCTTTTGCACAATGTGGTGCAATAGGAGGCACAACTTATGGCAGTAGAGAGGTATTTGACAGCAGAACAGAGTGTTCAACACCTTCTCAATACTTCACCACCCTATCACTTCAACGGAACAACAAAACCGGAATACAGAGAGTGGAGAAGAAAATTCAGACGGAATCTCGTCCGCTATTTAGGACCAAAACCAGACCCTGCCCCGTTAGAAGTAGAAACCTTAGAACAGACAAATATGGATGGATATACAAGAGAGAAAATAATCTTTAATCCGGATGCATTCTCTTCAATTCCTGCGTATGTCCTAATTCCTGACAGTGCAAATGAAGACAACCCTGTACCAGCAGTGCTATGTGCACATGGACATGGTGTTGGGAAAGATGGGGCAGTTGGTATTGTTGATGACTACCAGAAACAGTACGCTGTGGAATTGGCAAAACGTGGGTTTGTTACAATGGCACCGGATTGGCGATGTTTTGGAGAACGCTTAGACAGAGATGAGTGGGCACGACGTCCGGGAAGAGATGGATGTAACATTGCTTATTTTGCATTCGGATATTTCGGTTATCAACTGCTTCAACTAAACATTTCTGATGGGCAACGTTGCTTGGACTATCTTCAGTCTCGTCCTGAAGTGGATGGTAATCGTATGGGATGTATGGGATGTTCATTTGGTGGAACGATGACAACTTATATTTCTGCATTTGATAGACGAGTAAAGGCAGCTGTTATAGTCTGTTATCTAAGTACACTGACAGATGCGTTGGGTGATCGTGGGCGCGGGAATACGTGTGGGTCACAGTTTATGTTTGGGTTACGTGCTGCGGGAGATATTTCAGACGTTGCCGGACTTATAGCACCGCGTGCATGTATGGTGCAAATCGGTTCAGATGACCGGTGTTTTATTGAGGAGGATGCTTTAGCGGCGTTTGAACACCTTGAAAAGATATACACTGCATGCGACAAACGCGATCGGTTGGTGTTAGATCACTTTGACGGTGAACATGAGATTGATTTAGAACCTGGAATTGCATTTTTGGAAGAACGTTTGTAGCAGTTTACACGTCAAACAACCGCAGATAATCACCCAAAGTCTCAACCCTACGGATGCAGGTGAGTTTGTCACCATCAACAAGATACTCAGGTGGACGCATCTTAAGGTTATAGTTGGAACTCATTGCGTGGCAGTACGCACCAGCGTCACAAACCACAAGTCCTGTTCCCTCTGGTGGTGTCGGCAGGACGCGTTCCTTTCCGAGAAAGTCAGCAGATTCGCAAACAGGACCGACAACATCAAAGGTCTCAATCTTTCCATCAACTGGTTCGATAAACTCTATATGTTGATATGCATCATAAAGACTCGGTCGTATCAACTCAGCCATACTACCATCCGTCACGATGAAATGCTTATTTCCATTTGTTTTGACACCAGTGACGCGGTTGACGAAGACCGCTGTATTGCCAATTATTGAACGTCCAGGCTCAATAATCAACGTTATGTCCTCCGTGAGTAGTTCACGGATTGAGTTAATGAGATCAGTCGGAGTAGGGATTTCTTCACCATCACGCTCATAATCAATCCCCAATCCACCACCGATATTGAGGTAGTTTGCTGAAAAACCCTCTGCTTGAATAGAACGCATAAAATCAAGCATAATCTCTGTGGCATCTCTGAAAATACGAACTTTCTTTATAGTTGACCCAAGATGACAGTGAACACCGACTAAATTCAGTAAATCATCTTTTCGAATTTCATCTAAAAACCAGTTTAAGTGTTCATTCCGTATGCCAAACTTTGAGTTTTTCATGCCTGTGGATACATAGGGATGTACCTCTGGATCCACATCGGGATTGATTCGAATTAGGACATTTGCTGGTTGGTCAAGCTGCTTCGTTGTCTGCTGTATGTGCTGTAAATCAAATTCACTGTCAATGTTGATTAGCACACCGTGTTCAACAGCAAGACTGAGTTCTTCCAATGTTTTGCCGTTGCCATTCAGAATTGTCCGCTTGAGATCAAAGCCTGCTGCCAATGACAACTGCAATTCATTCCCACTAACAAGTACTGCCCCACTGTCAAGTGAGCTTAGACGTTTCAGTAATGAAAGGTTGTTGTTTGCTTTTACAGCATAACCTATGATTGCGTTGATTTCCGTAAGTGCTTTATGATAGGCATCATAGTTTTCCTCAAGTTGCGCAAGACTGTAAAGATAAAACGGACTGTAGGATACCTCCTCTTGAATGTCTTTGACTTTTAATTCTTCGCAGTAGAGATACCCATCTTTATAGTGAAAACCCATCTGTAATAAATATACTCCTCTTCCTAAAGATCCACTTCTTAAAAATAAAACCATTCATGTCCTGAACTTAATACTCACGTTTGTGCCAATCATCTTCCCATAGGTTGAAAGATCCCTCGCGATACGGATGTGCAGCAATTAGGTCTTCATTCAACTCCATACCGAGTCCCGGTCCGTTGGGTAGACTGAAGTAACCGTCTATTACCTCTGGACATCCAGTAGCAGCTTCCTTAACCCAAGCTTCAGAGAAATCGTTGAAATGCTCCTGAATTTTGAAGTTAGTTGTGCATGCAGCGAGATGCAATGCAGTGGCTGTGGATACTGGTCCACCGACGTTATGAGGTGCAACTGTCATATAGCACATATCCCCCATCGCAGCGATTTTCTTGGTTTCCAAAAACCCACCTGTTTGGGTTATATCTGGCTGCAGAATATCTGCCGCTTGCAAGTTAATCAACTCGCGATACTCATATTTGTTGTGAAGTCGTTCCCCTGTGGCAACTGGTAGATTGATACTATCAGATGCTTTTGCCAGTGCTGCAATGTTATCGGGTGGAACGGGTTCCTCAACCCAACTCGGTTTATACTGTTCCAATTCCGCAGCAATTTCTATTGCGGTATAGGGACTAAACCGACCATGCATCTCAACAAGTATTTCAACATCAGGTCCGACTGCATCCCGTACGGATTCTACGAGAGAAACTGATTTTAATTTCTCTTCATAAGAGAGTTCATAGTAGCCTGCACCGAAAGGATCGAATTTGAGTGCCTTATAGCCTTTTTCAATCACTTTTTTGGCAGCTGCGTGAAACTCTTCAGGTGTGCGTTCAACACGATACCAACCGTTCGCGTAAGCCTTGATTTTATCTCTACATGCCCCTCCCAGTAGACGATATACAGGTTGATTCAATGCTTTGCCAATAATATCCCAACACGCAATTTCAATCACGCTGATACCTGTAGCAACAATCTCCCCCGCGCGTCCATAATCATCCCGGAACATCCGTTGGTAAAGGTCTTCAGTATTGAACGGATCACTTCCGATGACGTGCCTACGTTTCGCTCCGTCAATATATGCCACAAGGGCATCCGTGCGATTGTTCATCCGCACTTCGCTAATACCTGTTAATCCTTCATCAGTTTCAACTTTGACAAAGGTAAGATTTCGCCAACTTGTTCCCATTACAAGGGTAATGACATCAGTAATTTTCATTGTTAACTTCTCGCCTCTCCTTCTGATACTCTACGTTGTCCACTACCTTTTTGTGGTTCTAATTCAATAGTTGGTGCTTCTTCTCCGGCATCTACCATTCTACGTAATAATCGTTCTCGCATTGCTTCTGCGACATTTTCATGTGAACGCAATCCAATTAGATTACGCAATTCGTAAGGGTCAGCCTGAAGGTCGTAGAGGTATTGTTCAACATATACATCAGAACCTGCACCACTACCACTTCCTTTAGGGGCATCAACGCAGTATTTCCATCGTTGTGTTCGCACAGCGCGTCCCACTTGTGCTTCGCTAATTTGGACGAACACCTCCTCTTGCCAATCTTCTGTTTCACCGCGCAAAAGTGGTAATATAGAGTGCCCCTGCATCTCATCTGGCACATCCAAACCTGCTGCATCTAAAAGTGTCGGAGGAAGGTCTACAAGACTTACAAGTTGTTGGACCTGTCCACCTCCAATGAAACTGGGTCCGTGGAAAGCAGTTGGTACACGTATAGAGCTTTCGTGGCAAGAACGTTTATATTCACTATTTCGCGTTTTGAAATGACACCCATGATCAGAGGTAAACAGAATAATGGTATTGTCAAGTAAATCAAGACTTTTCAGTGCATCCAATAGTCTACCGAGTGCTTCATCAAGTCTTTTCACCATACCATAATAGCCGCCTAAGTGCTGATGTGTTGAACCACCCAGTGCGGCGAGATCAGGTGGAACCCATTTACCTGTATACTTTTCTCTGTAGCCATCCGGAGGTGGATAATCATCGAGATGGTTTTGATGATGCGGTTCTATATATGATGTAAATAGATAAAAAGGATCATTTTTATGTTGATCGACATAACGAATTACGGCATCAGTCACCGCGTCCACACGATATCCGGGTAAGTCAACAGGTTCGCAGTCGTTATCAAACAGCCTTGTCTGGTAAGCATCAGAGGTCATTTCCAATACATTTGACGCTAACCAGTAATCATATCCTCCACGATGTTCTTGAGGAACAGGTCCTGGTCCAGTACCACCTGAATAAAGGTGCCACTTTCCGATATATCCAGTAGCATATCCAGCATCTCCGAAGTGATGTGCAAGCGTTTTGAGGTTTGGGGATAAAGGGATACCGTTTCGAAAACATCCAGTCGTGGTAGCGTATAAGCCGGTTTGTAGACATGAACGTGCGGGTCCACAGACGGGTTGGCATGTAAAGGAGCGGCGGACATGTGTTCCACGTTGTGCCATTCTGTCGAAATTTGGCATCAAGTCAAGCGGATTGCCGTGCAATCCAGAGGTGTCCCACCGCTGTTGGTCAGTGAAAAAAACAATGACATTCGGTTGATTTGTGTCGGTTTGTGGCATAGAAAAGTTTCCTCTCTGATCGATTTTGACTAATCATATTTTAATGATAAACCCGTTTGATGTCAAGCAGAAATCAGAAGAGAGATTCATGTATTCAAAACTATATGAAAATAGCGGATACAGTGATATAATTTCTCATAAGG
>VYFM01000481.1:0-3979 GCA_009842375.1 Candidatus Poribacteria bacterium
GAAGAGTTGGTGGCTATAGAGAATGGTATGCTAAAAACGCTGCACAACCTTATGATAAATCCGACTTCGAATTGCGAGAGTTAGAACAACAGATTGAAGATATGGAAGAACCATAGATTTTATGGTTTCCTTAATGCTGAATAGTTTAGATAATAGTATAACTTTTTGATTAGAGTATTGATAAAACTTACTGGGAAAGGACAGTATTTATGCTTATTGCTGACGTAAACAAAATGGAAGGTAGAACATATCCTGCCCGTAGATTAACCAGAAATCTTGTCGGTGGTGCATCGCCGATTCAGATAAATGAATTCTGTATGGGATTCGTGGTTTTGGAGCCAAACGGAGGACAAGTACCGTGGCATAACCACGAACAGGAAGAAATCTACTTTATTGTTGAAGGTGAAGGTGAAATGTGTCTTGGTGAAGAACGTCAAACAATATCTGCTGGACAAACAGTATTCATTCCTTCGTGGGTTTTTCACCAGTTGACGAATACCAGTGACACTCCAATGCACATGGTCTACTGTTATGGTCCAGCAGGAGATGTGGACCATTGGAAACAGGAACTCACTGGCACACTCCCAAAAGCGGGTATAGATGTGCCTCCACTGCCAGAAGGTGCAGCTCCTCAGTGTACAGACAAACCAAAAGAGTAGTTCATCATTGAAATTACCTCAGTTCCTACGATATATCTGCTGTCCCAACATAAATCAATACAAGGAATGTAAATGACCAATCAAACCCAAAAAACGCATCGTGTCGGCATAATCATGAATGGTGTTACTGGCAGGATGGGAACAAATCAACACCTCATTCGCTCAATATTAGCAATCGCTGAAGACGGTGGTATACCAATAGGTGATGGCGAAGTGATAATGCCTGATCCATATCTCGTTGGGAGAAATCCTGCGAAATTAGAAAAGTTGTCTGAAAATACAAGTGTTGAAAAGTGGAGCACGGACCTTGACGCTGCCCTTGCAGATGACACATATTCTGTATATTTTGATGCTCAGGTTACGTCTCGCCGTGTTGACGCTGTTCAAACTGCAATAGCAGCAGGAAAACACATCTATTGTGAAAAGCCCTCTGCAACAACGAGTCCAGATGCATACAGTTTATATGAACAGGCAGCGAAAGCTGGACTGAAGAATGGTGTCGTGCAGGATAAACTCTGGTTACCCGGTATTCAGAAACTAAAACGTTTGATTGACGCTGACTTTTTCGGCAGAATCATCGCTGTTAGAGGTGAGTTTGGATATTGGGTCTTTCAAGGGGATGCAATTCCAACCCAACGTCCTTCATGGAACTATCGGGCAGAAGATGGTGGCGGTATAATACTTGATATGTTTAGCCACTGGCGATATGTGTTAGACAACCTTTTTGGTTCGGTCAAGGCAGTGTCCTGTATAGCAACAACACATCTTCCACAACGTTGGGATGAGTCTAATGAACCGTATCAATGCACAGCGGAGGATGCAGCGTATGCCACCTTTGAAATAGAAGATGGGATTATTGCTCATTTCAACTCATCTTGGGCAGTACGTGTTCGTAGAGATGACCTACTGACCATACAGGTGGATGGATTAAACGGTTCTGCTGTTGTCGGCTTAAGAGACTGTTGGATTCAACCATTATCTGGAACCCCGCGTCCTGTATGGAATCCTGATATTGAACAGCCAATTAAGTTTTTTGATGGATGGCTCAAAGTTCCCGAACAGGAGACCTACGAGAATGCATTTAGAGCACAGTGGGAGTTGTTCCTACGGCATGTCGTTGCAGATGAACCTTTTCCGTGGACTCTTCTTGAAGGCGCAAAAGGTGTCCAGTTAGCAGAAAAAGGAATGGAATCGTGGAAAACACGAAAATGGGTTGATTTACCTGAATTATCACCCATTGTATAATTAGGCATCAAAAAGAGAGTATATAAAATGGCATCAAACGTAATCCTTGAAAAAATAGATGAATATCGTTGGCGTATACCGAAAAGTTTCATGAAGGGCATGCGTGTAGATGGAATCGTCTATGCGAATGAAAAATTGCTCAATCAAGCTAAGAGTGATGAAGCATTGCAGCAAGTGGCAAACGTTGCACATCTTCCCGGTATTGTAAAACATTCACTCGCAATGCCAGATCTTCATTGGGGCTACGGATTCGTCATCGGAGGAGTTGCTGCTACTGATCCACAGGCAGATGGTGTCGTTTCTCCTGGTGGAATTGGATACGACATAAATTGCGGTGTACGGTTGATACGAACAAACCTTAATGCTAAACAATTAGAAGGCAGGGCTAAAGGACTCATCGGTGAACTCTTTGATAATGTGCCTTGTGGTGTTGGCTCAAAAGGAAAGATACAACTTTCTCTTAATGAAGAGCGTTATATGTTGGAAAAGGGTGCGAATTGGGCTATAGAGCGTGAATACGGACATCCGAAAGACCTCCAATTTACTGAAGCTGCGGGAGTTCTACAGCATGCAAGTGCTGATGCAGCAAGCCAACGTGCATTAGAACGCGGAAAAAACCAACTCGGCACACTCGGTTCAGGCAACCATTTTCTTGAGGTGCAAGTTGTTGATCGTATCTTTTACTGTGAAGCTGCTAATGCTATGGGTTTGAGCGAGGGGAATATCTGTGTCATGATACATACAGGTTCACGCGGTTTCGGTTATCAAATCTGCGACGAACACGTAAAGAGTTGGGTCCAGGTTACAGAAAGGTATGGAATAAACCTACCTGACAGACAACTTGTATCTGCACCAATCAACTCACCCGAAGGACAAGATTACATCACAGCAATGGCATGTAGTGCGAATTATGCCTGGAATAATCGGCAGTGTATTATGCATCTTGTTCGACAGACCTTTATGAAGTATTTTGACACAACTGAGGATGAACTTGGTTTGGAGCTTGTATACGATGTATCCCATAACATCGGAAAGTTTGAAAAGCATGAAGTTGATGGAAAAGAACGTGAGTTGTTTATTCATCGAAAAGGAGCAACGCGTGCTTTTCCCGCTGGACACCCTGAAATCCCAGAAAAATATCAGAAAGTTGGTCAACCTGTCCTAATTCCTGGTGATATGGGTACTGCTTCTTATGTGTTGGTAGGTAATCCTGGAGCAATGGCGGAGACATGGGGTACAACCTGTCATGGTGCAGGTAGAGTTCTCTCACGTCGTAAAGCAATAGAATTGACAAAAGGGAGATCTATCAAGGAAGATCTTGAGAAAAAGGGAATTTATGTCAGAGCAGAGGGTAAACGGACACTGCAGGAAGAGGTGCCTGAAGCGTATAAAGATGTTGATGAGGTGGTACGCGTTGTAGATGAAGCGGGACTATCTCGTCGCGTTGCGCGCCTTCGACCAATTGGTGTTGTGAAGGGGTAGCCTCTTTGACACATCTATTATCAGAAAATCCATCTACCTTTATGTAACCCCTTAATTTAAACACCTGTCTATCTTGACATCACTCAAGATATTGTTTTTTCTATACAGAATCAGCTTCTCCTACTCCATATAGAATAGATGTCCACGTTCAAAGAGATCATCAAGATAAATTTCAACAATCCAATAACCAGATGCAAATTTCTCTCCACCTATCCCACCTTTCGGTGCATCAATGTAAAACCATGTTATCTTTTCACCAGTCGTAGAGGATATAGTAATCTTTTCACTATGATATGGTGGATCATCCAAATCATCCGCAGGAGAAATCCAGTTTACCTCAACTTTGTGTCCAGTATCAATATTATCCCATAAAATCCATAAGAACACCTTATCATCTAATTTGGAATCAAATGTATCCGTGATGTCAGAAGGTCTATCATCAACTACATCTACAGCAAGCACGGAATCTATGATTTTAGGTTCTGCACGTCCAAGGTCTATTGCACCACTTCCACCAGAAGTCGTTTCTTCACAACCGTTCAAGATTAATGCAACCATAAGAAATGGTATTGCTATTAATGATGTATATATAT
>VYFM01000481.1:3989-8195 GCA_009842375.1 Candidatus Poribacteria bacterium
CTTGATAATTTTTTGAATTAAACGCATTTATACTATTGTTTGTTTACATCTAAATGATTACACTTATGTTTACAATCAAATTGAGTATATCCATACAATATCAGATATGAAATCAGTTTTCAATCCTTCATTACAAGCCTTCAAATTATGATTGACAATGGCAATCATAACAGGTAAAATTGTATTTAAATTCGCTATAGATTGATGTGTGTACAGGAATATATGAATTGACTATTGGTGTAGTATTCTGATAATAATAACCGACAAGGAGTGTATATGTCAACAAAAACAAGAATTGTGTTTGTGGCTGGAGGAGCAAGTCATGGTAGCGGGTCACATGAACATCCTGCAGGCTGTGCTTTCTTGGCTGATCAACTGAATAATGCTGTTGAAAATATGGATGCTGTTGTAAGTAAAGGATGGCCCTCAGATCCATCCGTATTTGATAATACAGACGCTATTATTGTCTACTCAGATGGTGGTGGTGGGCATCTTGCGATACCCCATCTTGACCTGATATCAGAACTAACAGCACAAGGTATGGGAATTGCAATGCTTCACTATGCAGTTGAAGTGCCTAAGGGGGAACCGGGTGATCGTTTCTTGGAATGGATCGGCGGTTATTTTGAGACACATCTCTCAGTGAACCCTCATTGGACAGCAGAATTTACCGGTTTTCCCAAACATCCTGTAACAAACGGTATAGTGCCGTTCTCATTAGATGACGAATGGTATTACCACATGCGATTTCCAGAAAATATGCAAGATGTTACACCTGTGTTGAGTGCAGTCGCACCAGAGTCTACACTTACGAGACCCGATGGACCGCATAGCGGTAATCCACATGTTCGAACATCGGTTGCCAAAGGTGAACCACAGCATCTCGGATGGTGTAAAGAACGACAAGATGGTGGACGGGGATTCGGATTTACGGGTGGACATTACCATAAGAATTGGGGAGATAATAATCTTAGAAAGTTTATCCTCAATGCTATTGCCTGGACAGCAAAAGTGGAGATTCCAGAAAATGGAATATCTACCCCAACACCTTCAGAAGCAGAATTAGATGCCTATCTGTAATGTAAGACTTAGTTTTTCCTATGTGATGCGAACTAATGAAGATGTGGACAGATACCGTATGAACTGAGGAATAACTCAGGAGATTAACATGGAGCAAGAGCACCTCGATTATCTTTTTGACCTTCAAGGATATCTGATAATAGAAAATGCTATTTCGGATGAAGACCTTGGGAAGATAAATGAATGGATTGATACACATTGGAAATACGTTGAAGAACCGTGGGAACCTAATTCAGGTGATAGACGCATCCCTCGGTGGATCGGTAATATCGAGACACATACCTATAATATTGAAAATGGTGTCAATTTCCAGAATATCATTGAAGGTGGTGAAGTATTTGAAAGATTAATTGACCATCCTTCGTGGATAAATATGATTAGGAAATATGTTCATGAGGTAAACGGACTTTCTATCCATGAGAATTTTTTAAATGTTCGTGGTCCGGGTGGTTTTATCCACATCCATTGTGGTGGACATGTTCCATTGAGTTATTTAACCTTCCGTCAAATAAATACGGGGGAATGGCTTGTAGGTCAGATAAATGTCCTGATGGCAATAAACGACATTGGTCCAGGAGACGGAGCACCTGTCCTCATACCTGGAAGTCATAAAAGTGCTGAGATACACCCGCGTTTGAAACATGATGGTAAAGGCATAGTCTATGACGGGTACACTGGCAAACCTGCTGGATCGGCATTTGCAACACAAGAAGTGCATCTGAAGGCAGGAGATGTGGTTATGTTTACGGATGCAATCACACACGGTTCGGCAGAACGAACAAATCCTGGTTATAGAAGATCCATTGTTTATCGTTATTCACCGAAATATGTTCGTGAACGTTTTGATTATCCGCATTCAGATGAGTTGTTGGCACGACTAACACCGGATCAACGTAGGATTATTCAACCAAATGCTCCGCGCCGTCCTCCACAAGTTATATCATCTTGAAAGTATCCCAAGGAGAATTCATAATAAAAAAAGAGACTTGCAAAAACAAGCAAATATATTAATTGGACGACTTTCCAATGAAAAACTTATACAAGCAGTAGACTATCTTACTTGTCTACAAGAACAAGAACAACAAAATGCTTTGAAAAATGAAAAAGTTCCACAGTATGGTCTCGGTACTGCTATCCACGAGATATTCAAACCTTTTGGTGGAGTGGAACTTAACATACCACCTCGTGAGTCAATTCGTGAATTACCTCGGTTTGACAAAATAGTTTAACTATGATTGTTCTTGACACTAATGTGATCTCAGAACTCATGCTGGAAAATCCACAACAGACGGTTTTGACTTGGTTTAATATCCAACCTACAAGTAGTATGTTCGTGACGACTATCACCGAAGCAGAAATCTTGACAGGTATCGCCCTCTTACCGAATGGAAAGAGGAGAAATGGTCTAACGGTTTCCGCCGATCACGTATTTACTGTGTTATTCGCTAATCGCATCCTTGATTTTGATAGTAACGCAGCAAAAAATTATGCTGATATCTATGCTCAGAGATACGCAGTCGGTAGACCGATAAACCATGCAGATTGTCAAATTGCAGCTATTGCTCGTTCCCAAGAAGCATCCATTGCAACCTGAAACATTACAGATTTTGAAGATGTTGGTGTTGAACTAATTAATCCGTGGTCATAACTGTTATTAATTTCAACTGCGAATAGCTATAGTATTTTACATATAAGAATCCGTATAATTATGGAACAACCACATAAAATACTTTGGGGCGGACGATTTAGCACAAGTCTCACCTCAGAAACAGTTGCCTTCACACACTCCATAGATACTGATACACGTCTCATTGGTTACGATATTTGGGGAAGTCAAGTGCATGCGATTATGCTTGCACAGCAAGAGATTATCTCTAATTCTGATTTACAAGAGATCCTACGTTGGTTATGTAAGGTTGAGGAGGATTACCAGAACGGTAGTTTCTCTCTTGATCCAAATAAAGAAGATGTTCACATGAACGTGGAATCCTATCTTATTGATAATGCTGGAATTGAGTTAGGAGGGAAACTACATACAGCACGGTCCCGTAATGATCAAGTTCTTGTAGATGCACACCTCTATATACGTGATGAGATACTAAATATACAACGTGGTCTTTCTAAGTTATGCGATGCATTCCTCACCATTGCCAAAGAACATATTGATACCGTAACGCCCGGTTACACACATACGCAGCATGCGCAACCGATTAGTCTCGGTTTCTGGGCAACTGCTTATGTCAGTATGTTTTTGCGTGATCAAAAACGACTTCAATCTGCTTATGCACTTGTCAACACGAACCCCCTCGGAGCATGTGCTTTGGCAGGAACAACTTTCCCAATTGACCGAAACCTTACAACAAAACTCCTCGGTTTTGATTCACTACATGAACATGCCCTTGATGTTATCAGTAGTCGGGATTTTATAGCAGAAACTCTCTTTGCTTTGTCCCTTGTGATGGCTAATCTATCAAGACTGAGTGAAGAGATAATATATTGGACTTCTTATGAATACAGAGTTGCAGTCCTTGACGATGCGTATAGTTCCGGAAGTTCAATCATGCCACAGAAGAAGAATCCTGACATTGCGGAACTTACGCGCGGTAGAACAGGACGAGTCTATGGCGCATTGTTTGATCTGTTGACCAATCTCAAAGGTTTGCCTATGGGGTATAACCGCGATTTTCAGGAGGATAAACCACCATTATGGGAAGCGTTTGATATTGTCAAGTCCTGTCTCGGTATTTTACCAAATCTTCTCAATACGACTGTTTTTAATACAGATCGGATGGCTGAGTTAGTGAATTCAAACTTCGCTACAGCTACAGAGTTAGCGAATTACCTCGTCAAGGAACATCAACTCAGTTTTCGTGAGAGTCATGAGATTGTAGGTTGGATTGTTGGAGAACTGATTGAGCAAGAAAGTACGTTTACTGATTTGGAAGTAACACATAGCCTCTTGAAACAGAAAGATATTGACATTCCGATTTCAGAACTAAAGCAGATTTTAGATACGAAATTAGCACTTGAGAACAATCAAAGTCTTGGTGGAACGTCACCTGCAGAAGTTTCTCGTATGATAGATAGTCTTGAAGAACAACTGAACGAAATTGCAAAGCATATATA
>VYFM01000255.1 GCA_009842375.1 Candidatus Poribacteria bacterium
AAAGCCTTATTTGGGTAATATATTAGGGGAACTTAGTTATCTTATGTCAACTAAAGTAGGTATTAATGGTTTTGGTCGGATTGGTCGAAATGCCTTTCGTGCGGCGTTGCTGAATTCTGCATTGGATATAGAATTCGTTGCGATTAACGATTTGACTAATCCGGATACACTTGCACATCTACTCCAATATGACTCAGTTCATGGAATTTTGACGGACGAAATTGCAGCAACAGACAACGGATTGGTTGTTAATGAGAACGAAATAAAAGTATTTGCTGAACGTGATCCTGCAGATTTACCGTGGAGTGAACTTGGAGCTGATGTTGTTATAGAATCTACAGGTTTTTTTACAAATAGAGAAGATGCAGAAAAGCATATTACATCTGGTGGTGCAAAGAAAGTTGTTATATCCGCACCAGCAAAAGGTGAAGACATTACAATCGTTATCGGTGTGAATGATGATAAGTACGATAGCGGAGAACATCATGTGATCTCCAATGCTTCATGTACGACGAACTGTCTTGCCCCAGTGGCTAAAGTCCTACATGAGACCTTTGAAGTAGAAAGTGGATTGATGACCACTGTACATGCATATACTGGCGACCAGCGAGTCCATGATTTTCCACATAAAGATATGCGTCGAGCGCGGGCGGCTACTTTGTCCATGATTCCCACAACAACTGGTGCTGCGGTTGCCGTTGGGAAAGTTCTGCCTGAATTGAACGGTAAATTAGATGGGTTTGCTATCCGTGTTCCAACACCAAATGTCTCTGTTGTGGATCTCACCGTTGAACTCAAGCAAAAACCTTCTGCTGAAGATGTCAACGCGGCATTAAAGAATGCATCTGAAAATTCATTAAATGGTATTTTAGGATATTCTGAACTTGACCTTGTATCTTCAGACTTCAACGGCAACAAATTATCATCAGTTCTTGATGCCCCATTTACGAAAGTTATTGAAAACGGTCTGGTCAAAGTCCTTTCATGGTATGATAACGAGTGGGGATACTCAAATCGTCTTGTAGAACTTGCATCTCGCGTGATATAATGGGAAAGACTATGAGAACACCTATCATTGCGGGGAATTGGAAACTAAACAAAACCGTTTCCGAGGCAGTTGCACTTACAAGTGAATTGAAGGAGTTAGTTGAAGGAACTGATGGTGTAGAAATTGTCGTTGCACCAACTTTTACTGCTCTTCATGCTGTTAGTAATTCCATTAAAGACAGCAACATCCTGCTTGCAGCGCAAGATGTTTATTGGGAAAATAGTGGGGCGTTTACAGGCGAAGTGTCCGCACCAATGTTGAATGACGTAGGATGTGATTATGTTATAATTGGTCATTCAGAGAGACGGCAATATTTTGGTGAGACGAATGAAACAGTCAATCATAAAGTGAAAGCTGCGTTATCACACAACTTAAAACCGATTGTTTGTGTTGGTGAACAACTTGAAGAACGGGAAGTTGGACAGACCGAAAGCGTCATTAAGGATCATATCACGGGTGGAACTACAGGTTTAACTAATGATGCAATATTATCATGTGTAATCGCTTATGAACCGGTATGGGCAATAGGCACAGGAAAAACTGCCACACCAGAACAAGCACAAGAGGTACATTATTTTATACGGAATTTGCTAAGTGATAACTTCTCAGATGAAGTTGCATCTCAAGTAAGAATACAGTATGGGGGTAGTGTCAAGCCTGAAAATGCTGCAGAACTTATGGCACAGCCCGATGTGGATGGGGCACTTGTTGGTGGAGCAAGCCTTCAAGCTGAATCTTTCGCACAAATTGTAAAAAACACAATATAATCTTATGGCATACCATATCGACATATAGAGAGGAATATATAATGGGAGTTTTCGTAACAATAGCACTAATAATCTTCGTTCCAGTTTGTGTTGTCCTGACATTGATTATTCTCTTACAAGACAGCAAAGGTGAAGGTTTGTCATCAAGTGCATTTGGTGGTGCAGAGATGCAATCTATTCTTGGTGGACATGGTGCAGCAACATTTCTGAGCAAACTTACTACTTGGGTTGCAGTTGGATTTATGGTGATTTCACTATTCTTGATGCGTTTCTATGGAGAAACGAGGACTTCTTCCTTAACTCCATTAGATGATGAACCAGAACAACAACAAGAGGCTACTGGTGCGGATGCCGGAGACCAAATTGAAAAAACTACATCTGATGATGATCCAAAAGGAACAATAACAACCAAACAAGAACCAAGTGATGATACAAACGAAGAAACACCCGTAGATGACCCAAAAGGAACTGAGTAGTAAGTGACAGATATACACAGGACAAATCAAGAAGTTGATTCTGTGTCTGATGAAACTAATCTAAATGATATTTCGTGGACCGTCCACCCATTCGTTGAGAATTGGAAACGTTCCACACTCTTATTACTATTCCTATTATCTATTCTGGTCGTCATTTATATTAGTTTTAAGTCAACTTTATATCTGCTGTTTTCTGCAATTCTACTAATCGCGCCACTCTACAAATATTTTCTACCTTTTCATTTCTGCTGTAGAATAGACCATCTCGTTGTCACTGCTTGTTGTTACAAAGTAGAGCGACAGTGGTCTCATTTTCGCAGTTATTATGTTGACAAAAACGGTGTCCTTCTTAGTCCGTTCGCAAAACCGACACGTCTTGAAAACTTCCGTGGTACATATATCCGTTTTGGAACACACCCTCCTGAAGAAATCGTAAATTATATCCAAGTCAAACTTAACTCGGAGTCCTAATATGAACCAACAAAATCCAAATAGTGACCTAAAAATTGATACTACTAATCAATTAAAATCCACTATTACTGATGTTGTAAATGCCCAAGAGATAACCGACATCCATACACATCTTTTTAGTCCACCTTTTGGAGAACTCTTGTTATGGGGTATTGATGAATTGTTGACCTATCACTATCTTATCGCTGAGGTATTCCGAAAATCAGATGTATCGTACCAGCGATTCTGGTCAATGACAAAAACTCAGCAATCAGATTTGATTTGGAAAACGCTTTTCATAGAAAACTCGCCAATAAGTGAAGCTTGCCGCGGTGTTATCACAACATTAAATGCATTAGGATTAGATGTTAGTTCCCGGAACCTAAATGATTATCGTGCCTATTTTTCTGACATTTCTGTTGAGGACTTCATTGATACTGTTTTTACACAGTCAAATGTCTCAAATGTTGTAATGACGAATGATCCATTTGACCCTTTAGAGGTTCCTGTGTGGGAATCCGGTGATACAGGAGATAAACGGTTTGAAGCTGCCCTTCGTATGGACGTGCTAATAAATACCTACGAGGAATCTGGTTATGATCAACTAAAGGCACTTGACTATGATGTAGACCCAAAACTTTCATCAGAGAAAAGTTACAAAGAAGTGCGTCGTTTTTTGGAGGCATGGATACAACAGATGAACCCAAAATACATGGCTGTCTCCCTACCTCCAGACTTTCAATACCCTGATGATGGTGTTCTCGGTCGTCTGTTTGATAATTGTATATTACCTGTGTCGCGTGAATTCAACGTTCCATTTGCTTTGATGATAGGTGTGAAACGTGCTGTCAATCCTCAACTTCGGATGGCGGGCGATGGTACTGGAAAAGCAGATTTGACAAGCCTTGAAACACTGCTCCGTGAAAATCCTGACAATAAATTCCTTGTGACACTGCTTTCCAGAGAAAATCAGCATGAACTGTGTGTTATCGGACGCAAATTCAAGAATCTGATGATATTTGGTTGTTGGTGGTTCATGAACAATCCGAGTATCATTGAAGAGATAACACGTGAGCGAATTGAATTACTTGGATTGAGCATTATTCCACAACATTCGGATGCACGTATTTTAGATCAACTCATTTACAAGTGGAAGCACTCTCGTCAGATCATTGCTGACGTTTTGTTGGAAAAATATCAATCTTTGATAGATGTTGGGTGGAGTCTAACAAAGTCAGAAATTGAAAGGGATGTAAATAATCTGTTTGGCGGTAACTTCGAACGGTTTCTGAATGGGAATTGATGACAAGTTACAGGTTTGCACATTTAACATGTGCATGGTAAACTGCTGCATTTTGGACAACCCTTTTCATATATACTTGCAGCATCCTCAAGTGAAATTCCGAGCAAACTTGCAAGTGTTGATAACCACGCAAAAACATCCGCAAATTCCTCACGCAATCTTTCCATATCTTGTGGTTGTTTACGAATCTCTTTTGCTAACTCACCTACCTCCTCTACGAACCAAGTAAATGTCAGTGGCACGCCACGTTCAGAATCGCGCTCATAATATATATCCTCAATCTGTTTCTGAAAATCATGAATTGTCATTGTTTCTTAATCTAATGTGAATTCCGTTTTGTAGCACGAACTTTTCGATTGCGACCAATAAGACACAATCTAACGGATTATGCTACAAGAGTCTGAAGATATAGAGAATACACGGGGTATCATTATATTTCCATTGCATCAGCAAATACATCCTCAAGGGAATGCTTCACCTCTCTTAATTGTCGGAGTTGGACACCAGTTTCATGTGCCAATTTAAAGAAAAATGTGCCTTCTGTCTGTCTTTGTTCTCTGGAGGTGACACGTATGTGACCCTCTTGTCTCAGTTCAGTATCATAGGGGTGACGCGCTAATGCGGCTACATAAGAATCACGATCCCCCACTATTTTCAGATCAAATGCTTGTCCTATGTTTTTTCTGAGTTCTTCTATTTCACCTTGAATAACAAGGTTACCGTGTGATAGTCCCATAACATACCGACATGCAGACTCGACATCGGGTAAAAGATGTGATGATAAGACAACATCTATCCCTTTATCAACAGCAATATCCTGTACAAGCAAAAGCATTTCCTCTCTACCTGATGTATCCATACCATTGGTAGGTTCATCAAGTAGTAATAACTTAGGATCATGCACTAAAGCTTGTGCTAACTTTACACGTTGACGCATCCCCACAGAATACCCTTCAATTGGACGGTACCTTTCCTCATCTATACCGACATAATATAGGACTTCGTGTGCGCGTTGCATGGAATCGCGTGCAGGCATGCCACATAATTCACCCGCATAAGCAACAAGCTGAACAGCATTCATCTGTGGGATTAAACAATCGTCTTCAGGCATATACCCAACCTTTTGACGAATTGAAACTTGTTCAGAGTTTATATTCAACCCGAACACCTTGGCATCACCATTACTGGGCATAATGAAACCGAGTAACATCTTTATCAAAGTGCTTTTTCCTGCACCATTAGGTCCTAACAAGCCGATGGCACCACCACCTTCTAATTCTACCGATAAATCATTCAAGGCAGGATTTGTGCCAAAATAGACTGAGACGTTATTTATTTCAATTAACATATTTTTATTTACTTCATTTATATATTCGTTTCACACGTTTGCCGATGTTTGTTAGAATCTCGTATGATATTGTATTTGCATGATCTGCAATTTCATCTACACCGATTTCTTCGTTTCCCTGCTTTCCAATCAGGACCACTTCATCACCCACAGTTATATTGTCTGTTGACATCAATCTACACACTATCATATCCATACAGACCCGACCAAGAATAGGGCGACGAATTCCCCCAATTAACACCTCACCTTTTCCTGATAATGCTCTCGGATACCCATCACCATAGCCAACTTGGATACCTGCTACTCGTATTCTATTTTGTGTCTTAAATGTTAATCCATAACTAATACCTTCACCAGGTTCAATGTAATCTATCCATCCAATCCGTGCCTTCCAAGATAGTGCGGGTTGGAGTTGTACCGGCTTTTCCTTTGCTGGATAGATACCATATAAACTCAAGCCTGTTCGGACTACGTCAAGATGAGATTCAGGTATTGTAAGTGCCGCAGCACTATTAGCAACATGTTTTAATGATATGTTTAGTGTGTTCTTAATAACTGAATGAAACCTATTCAGTTGAATCTGGGCAAAACTTTGATCGTTTTCATCTGCAGTTGCGAAGTGGGTAAAAACACCTTCCATCTCAAGTAGAGATAAGGATTCTAAATCTTTGATGAACCTATTTGCTTCAGTAAACCTGACACCACAACGATTCATTCCAGTATTAACATTGATATGTATTTTTGCCTTTTTTATTTTAACAGGTTGTGATTGGTGATTTCTGTCTAAAATCACTCTGTTTAGTTGTTCTGCCAAAGACCAATTGTCAACTGCAGCAGTCAAATCATAATCAACAATATCTACTGCTAAATCTGGTAAAGGACTAAACAGAATCAGAATAGGATTTTGAATGCCTGCTTGACGTAGTTCAATTCCTTCATCAACCGTTGCAACAGCAAACATATCCGCAATATTTTGTAATGCTTCAGTAACAGGAATAACACCGTGTCCATAAGCATCTGCTTTCACAACTGCAATTAGTTTACTGCCTGTATGTTTTTTTATTGCTTTTGCGTTTGCTTTTATTGCATTTAGGTTTATTTCTACGTGTGTTTGATTCGTTGCATCCACAACTAAATCCTGTGTTTTAACGAATTTCAGACAGAGATCCTTCAACCCCTATTATCGTCAGTTTTTGAAGCAACCATGCATCTTGCATTACGTTTACTATTTCCAGCGTTAGTTTCAGTTCATAGACACCTGAGGATTGCAAGATTGATGAAACATCTACTTCATCTGCAATTAGTATCGGTCCGTCGGGTTGTACTTCACCAATATCACGATTCCGCACAATTGTTGTGTCGTCAATAGAGATGGTCAAAAATGCACCTGTACGTGCGGTTTCCTGTAAGATCTCATATCGCAATCTGATGGTATCAAGAAACACCTCGTCTACATTCAACCTATATTTTAAAGTCTGTGTAAAGGTATTACCTTGCCAATATCGGTTCGGAGTGACAATAATTGCATGTCCAATATTCACAGTAATACGTATATCATCACGAACAGTTACTTTTCCATCTGTGACTTCAAGTGTGATTGTATATGTCCCTGCATTTTCAGGGGCAATATATACTACCGATGTTCCTTCACCAACAATTCTTCCACCATTTGTGTTCCATTCATATACAAGAACATCAGTGTCCGCAGAATAGTCAACATTTGCCTTGATGGTTGTGGTATCACCGATATTGAGTGTTTGGGAATCAGTTTCTAAATCTATATCAAGCATCTCAGAATCTAAATTCAGTAAATTTTCAGTGTCACATGCTGAAATTATACTCATACTACATAAGACACATAAGATGCGAAATAGAATAGATAAGTTGTTATTTTTCATGACAGAATATATTATACCATAATTGAAACAGAATGGTTAGTTAGTTTGTATGTTTCGGCTGCGAAACCACAAAAAGAGTAGGATAAAACCGATTGAGTTGACTAACAATATAGTAGAAATAGCATTTAACTCAGGTGTCATACCGAACTTGATACTTGAGTGAATATAGACCGATAAAGTTGTATATCCAACACCTGCAGTGAAGAATGTGATGACAAAGTCATCTATTGAAAGCGTAAATGCAAGAAGTGCTCCTCCGATTATTCCGGGTGAAATTAGTGGTAATGTAACTCGCCAAAAAGTTTGAAATTTATTTGCACCAAGATCAAGGGCTGCTTCTTCTATAGTGTCATCATATCCTTGTAATCTTGCTTGGACAACAATGGTAACATAGGCAATACAAAAAACTATATGAGCGACAATTACTGATGTTAACTTTAGTGGAAATTTGATTTGTGAATAGTAGGTTAATAGAGCAATCGCTAAAACGATGTCCGGTATGATAAGTGGAAGATATAGGATGCGGGTTAGGGTAGTGCGTAACCTGAATCGATATTTATGAATTGCAAGTGCTGCTGCAGTACCAATAATAGTAGAGATTAAAGTTGAGACACCTGCAATAATCAAACTATTCTTACAAGCACGCCATGCCTTAGAATTTGTAAATAATTTCTGATACCAACTTAGTGAGAAACCTTCCCAAACTGCTATCTGATCCCCACTATTGAATGAGAATACAACAACAACTATAATCGGAATATAGAGAAAAAGAAGGACCAATATGATATTAGTTTCTAATAATCTTGTGATACTCACGACGGCTAAAGCCGTGTGCTTCTTTTAGCATATCGGCTCTCCTGTGTGATTCCTGCTTCCGTCTCTCGTGCCTCCTTCCTGAACGA
>VYFM01000565.1 GCA_009842375.1 Candidatus Poribacteria bacterium
TCCCACTTGCCATTTTAATCGGTTTGTGTGATTTGAATAGGTCACGCATCTGTCCGTAAGGTTGAAATCCGTTTGGGTTGTATGTGATGATGGGTGGTCGGGTTTTGGAGGGTGTGATAATGTTGGGTGCTGGTTTGGTTAGCACTTTCTTCGGTTCCTTCTCTGCTGATGTTTCTTGTTCTTCAGCAGTTTCAACATTTTCTACACTTTCATTATTTTCCACACAATCTACTTTTTCCTCTTTCTTTGGTGGTGGGAGTGCCTTTTGATAGCCTTCCATATCTGGATGCATGTGTTGGAGTTCATGCGGTTTTTGGTCTTCTGGTTGGTCGGGTTGGTCGGGTTGTTGTTGCTCCTTTGATCTCTTGGCTGACATGCGGACGCTGCTGTCGTATCCTTGTTCTTGGATATTCTTGCGTCTCATGTAGGTGTTGCATGCGTTAATGATTTTCAGGCTGTTGTTTATGCATGGACTTAGGTTTTTTGCTTCCTTAGCATCCATAACACCATCCTTTATATGTGTCCATATTTCATTTTGTGCATTCACCAGATTGTAAAGCAAGTTCCCCATTTTTTCTAATATTAGTTCAACATTGGGTTTATCTTGGTTTTGGGTTGTTTCGGTTGCCATGGTTATGCTCCTATTGTTTGCGGTTCATGTCGGAGGTCGCTTTGCTCGCTCCGACCTACGAAGATTCCATGTCGGACTTCGCTGTGCTCGCTCCGACGGACGAAGTTAATGATGTTATAGTTTAACGGATGGTGATGTGTGAAGTGAAATTAATCAGGGGAGTGGAACAATACATATCCAATATAAATATAGTGTGTCTGTGAAATTGGTAATTTTGTCAGAATCTCGGAGGGTGCGGGTGGACGCGGATTTTTGAGTTTGGGTTTCCGAAGTTCTATTGAATAGAGGAGTGTTTATTTCTGTAAGGGAGTTTGGGATGTGAAGTCTCAGGAACCCGCGTTCCTCCGTGTCATCTGTGCCATCCGCGATTCAGACAACACACATGCGAAAAACTTTACATACCCAATTAACAGTTCACAACAACGGTTCTGATATTTTCCCAAGCACGCGCGGCAGCCAAAGACTTAAGTCCGGAATATAGGTTACAAGTATCAGTGCTATCAGTAATAGAGCGATAAATAGCAGCACAGACTTGTATAGTAACACCACCGATTTATCAAACTTTAAGCTTGAGATAAACAGGTTCATACCCACAGGAGGTGTGAGATAGCCAATTTCAAGATTAGTTAGGACGATAATACCGAGATGTGTTTTGTCAATCCCAAGTTTGTCAGCAATCGGCAGGAGTAAAGGAACAACAATGACGACTGCAGAAAAAATGTCCATCAAACACCCAATGATCAGTAGGAAAATATTGAGACCGATAAGTGTGATGGTTTTGTTTTCTGTTATGGACTGAATCCAATCAAGAACAATGATAGGAACTTCAAGGTTATTGAGATAACCTGTTAATCCTAAAGCAATGCCGAGAATGATAAGGATTGCACCTACAAGAAGCATGCTTTCTTTGACAAGACGCGGCAGTGTTTTTATGGAGATGGACCGGTGAATGCAGATTTCTACGATACAGACATAAATTACTGTCAGTGCCGCGACTTCATCCAGGCTAATACCTTTAAAGATACCACCTAATACGAGAATAGGTAACAAGAGTTCCCATTTTGCTTCCCAAAATGTGCGTGCAAAATCAGGAAAACTAAACGGTGTCGTTTCCGTATGTTTGATGAGACTCCATCCATTACAATACGAACCAAGAATAACCAGAATAAGCACACCTGGAATAATCCCAGCAAAGAACATTGTGGCGATTGGCACAGAGGCAACAATAGCATAGAGGATTAGCGGAATGCTTGGAGGGAAGAGTAGCCCGATGCTGCCAGAGGCTGTTATCAAACCGAGTGAAAAATTCTCGTTATAGGTTTGCCGTAGAATAGGATAGACTAAACCACCGAGTGCAATAATGGTTACACCAGATGCACCCGTGAAAGTTGTGAAGAAAGCACATGTGGTGAGTACAACGACAGCAATACCACCCGGTAGCCACCCAACACTTGCGCGTGCAAACGCGACCAACCGTTTCGGTGCATTACCTTCTGCAATAATATATCCCGCAAGTGTGAAGAGCGGAATAATCGGTATTGTCGCATTTTTAATTATACTGTTGAAGTCTATTAGGATTGTTGTGAGTGGTAAGCCTGCAGTGGCGTATCCGATAATTGATGCTCCACCCAGTAAGACAAAGAGCGCGCCACCTAATAGTGCAAACGCGACTAAGCCGATGCCGATCAATAATCCCATTAGTCCGATTCTCCTTCTATTTCCTCATCCGCATCTTCACTTCCTGTTAAATTGATACATATCTGAAGTATCAAGTGAATTCCAATGAGAACAAACCCAAACGGAATAATGGTCTTTGCCCACCATAACGGTATATTTCCTATCAGTGTAACAGTGCTTTGCTGTTCCTCTATCAGAAATACAAAGCCGAAATAGGCTAAAATACTTACGACTACCAAACTCAACACATCAATAATATAGACGCTATACCGTGTGATGTTGGTTGGTAAAATCCTGGTGAGTACATCAATGCTAATATGTCTTCTTTCAGAGGACGCGAGTGCTGCCCCGAGAAAACACATCCAGAGCGTCAAGTTCTGAAGCATCCTGTGTTTCCACATAAAACTCGTTTTAAAGATATATCGCAAAACAATTTCAAGTACTGCAAGTCCAATCATCATGGCAACAATCAGACATAATAAACCAGTTTCAGTTTTGCCGAGAAAAGTATTGATACGTTGCAAACTGTTTCTGATAGAAGATGCCATAGGATGCTCTGCTATTTTTCCTGTGCCAATACCTGAATTCCTGCAGAAGGTAAGACTGCGACTTTTGCGTTTGAAGGTAGTTTTTCAGCAAATAGTTGAATCAACTGTTCAAGATCTCGGAATAGAATGCCGTTAGCATGCTTTTTGTAAAAATCATCTACTAAAAAATGTTCCGACCAGACGTGGATCTGATCGAGATTTCCGAGTTTTGGCTCTGGAGTTTCGGGTGGGATTCTTTCGAGTCTTTGTTCGAGATAACGGGTATAATCAATTTGATCGAATAACCCGTGGTAGCAGATACCATCACATGCAGGGTTAAGCACCATCTTATACGCTTTTTCAAGGTAGTTGGATGTCCACAACGCTTTTCCTGTTTGAATAGGATCACTATCAAGCGGATAACAATTTAGCACGACCAGGTCCGTTTCTTTACGTGCCTGCGACGGTATTTCTGTGCCGTAAGTTTCCAAAGCGAAATGTGCACCAGCGCGATGTGCCTGCACATAGTCTCCAACAAACAATCCACAAATCTCTCGTTTGGAATTAAGAACGGTATTGGCGATAATATCAAGACCGATGACGGCAGCGACCTCTTCCGCAAAATCGCGATGGTCGGGGGTACTCCCTTTCTTTTCGATGACAGCATGTCCACGACTCGGTGAAAAGGTGTGAAAATAAAACATTGTGGCAAACCCAGAAATTCCAGGGACAATCAACTTTGCACCACCACCAAATCCAACTGCACCGTGCGGATAGATTCCTCCCAGACATATTTTGAAATCTGCATCAGCGACAACCTTATTGATATATATCGGCATCCCATTGTCAAGACTTCCATATCCACGTAGGTCTCCACTCATAAAGTCGTGGCTTGTGACCTCATATTCGGTAGCGATGTCATCACCAACTTTTTTCGCCATTTCTTCGTCTGTCAGAGGACGGTGTGATCCTCCGCCAACAACAAAACGGATTTCTGACTTTGGAACACCTGCCTCAGTGAGTTCACGTAGCAGAAACGGAATGACTTTGGCTGCAGGGGTGGGACGGCTGAGATCATCAACGACTATGGCAGCACTCTTTTTTTCCTTTGCAAGTGTTGCAATTCGAGGTGTACCGATGGGTTCGGCAATAGCACGTTCAATTTGTTGGTCAGAAAGTGCAGGTGCATCTTTCGGTCCCAGAATTTCCACTTCCCATCCTTTTGGAAAATTCAGTGTCAGTTCGTTATCGCCATACCAAGCACGGGAATGGACTGTTGCGGTGTTATTCATGTGTTCTCCAATTTTCTAAAGGAAAGAGTCTACCTAAATGATAAATTGTCATAACAAACTGTAGGTCGGAGTGAGCGTAGCGAAGTCCGACACATAAGATTTCATTGGGTTTCCCATGTTGGACTTCACTACGCTCACTCCGACCTACAAGAGAATGATCCTTAATCATTTAGAAATGGTATTACTATCATGTTGTTATGCCGGTGTTAATACTTGAATTCCTGCAACAGGTAAAATTGCAACTTTAGCATGTGCAGGAAGTTTCTCAGTCATCAGTTGAATTAGTTGGTCCAAGTCACGGAAAAGGAGAGATGAAGGATACTCCTTATAGAAATCATCTCTATCAAAATGCTCGGACCAAACATGGAGTTGAGATTGTCTCCCAAGTTTTGGTTCAGGTGTTGGTTTTGTGGGTAACCTATCTACTTTCTGTTGCATATAGCGTTCGTAATCAAGTCGGTCAAAAAGTCCGTGAAAACAGGAGCCGTCTGTTGCGGGATAAAGTGCAATCGTATATGCGTTTTCAAAATAGGAAAATGCGGCAAGTGCCTTATCAAGTTGAATTGCATCTGCATCAAGTGGATAGCAGTTGATTATAACAAGATCACTCTTGGTTCGAGTTGTCTCTGATATTTCCGTTCTGTAGGTCTTATTTGCAAAATGTGCACCTTTACGGTGTGCCTTTATAAAGTCACCTACAAACAATCCAGCAATTTCACGTCGGCTATTTAGCACAACATTTACGATAGCATCAAGTCCAAGTAACCCCGCTGCGAGTTCAATAGTATCGCGTCGATCAGGTTCATCACTCTGTCCTTCAATCACAGCAGGACCCCGTCCTTGAGGAAAGGTGTGGAAATAGTACATCGTGGAGAAACCTGCGGTGCCAGGGACAATAAGTTTTGCACCACCGCTAAAACCGACAGAACTATGAGGATAGATACCACCAAGGCATATCTTGAAATCTGAGTCTGCAACAACTCGGTTGATATGGACAGGTGTGCCGTTCTCAAGTTTTCCCAATGCACGAAGATCCCCACTTAGGAAGTTATGATTAGTTACTTCATATTCTGCTGCTATATCTGCCCCAACTTTCTTTGCCATCTCTTCCTTGGTAATGGGACGGTGTGCCCCAACCCCAACAACAAATCGTATCTCTGATTTAGGCACGCCTGCTGAGGTAAGTTCACGTAATAGATATGGAATAACTTTATAGGAAGGGGTGGGACGGCTTAGGTCGTCTACAATGATGGCAGCACTTTTTTTGCCTTTGGCAAGTTGAGCGATGGGTGGGGTACCAATCGGTTCTGCGAATGCCTGTTCAATTTGTGAATCGGAAAGGGAAGGTGCGTCTTGTTGATTCAGCATCTCCACTTCCCAACCGATAGGAAAATTCAGCGTCAGTTCGTTATCTCCGTACCATGCACCGGAGTGAACTGTTGCTTTGTTGGTCATGATCCCTCTCCTAATTCAGTCTTTTCCTGCTGATACTTCAGGACTGCTGCTATAAAATCTCTAAATAGCGGGTGTGGTGTAAGAGGTTTAGATTGAAATTCTGGATGGAATTGCGAACCGACCATCCATGGATGATCAGACACCTCAGCAATTTCAACAAGGCTTCCATCAGGTGACACCCCACTAAAAGAGAGTCCAGCCTCTTTCAATTGTGAACGATGGTTATTATTCAATTCGTAGCGATGTCTATGTCGTTCTAAGATGATAGGTTGTTGATATGCTTCGTAACTTTTTGTGTTTTCCTTAAGAACACATGGATAATGTCCAAGTCTCATTGTCGCACCTTTGTCTGCTATTGCCCGTTGTTCTAACATTAAATCTATGACGGGATACGGTGTATTTTCATCAACTTCAGTGGTGTTTGCATTTTTTAGGTTCGCCATATTTCGAGCAAATTCAATTACAAGGCACTGCATACCGAGACACAATCCAAAGTAAGGGATACGATTTTCGCGTGCATATTTTGCTGCTAATATCATTCCTTCAATACCACGATCACCGAATCCACCGGGCACCAATATTCCGTCAATATTCTCAAACACTTTATCAATATTCGGATGATCTGTCAACGTTTCAGCTTCTATCCATTCAATATTAACATCTGCTTCATTTGCAATGCCGCCATGTTTAATAGCCTCTTGAACGCTGATATATGCATCGCTACCAGTTGTATATTTGCCCACGATTGCAATGTTAGTGGCGTGTTTAGGATTTTTTAGTTTATCCACCATTTCAATCCATTCAGCATCCATCGTTGCACGTCGTTCAAGACCTAATTTTTTAGAAACAAGATGCCCCATACCTTGTTGTTCAAAATTAAGCGGTATTTCATCTACACATTTTGTATCCAAACCCTCCAGGATAAATTCCTCACTGATACCACAGAGGAGTGAAATCTTCCTACGAACACTATCATCAAGGTGTTGACTTGTACGGCATAATAATAGATCGGGATGAATGCCAAATTCTTGGAGTTTCCTGATACTGTGTTGGGTAGGTTTACTCTTACTTTCACCGTTAGGTAAAGTGTAAATGAGCGAAACGTGGAGAAACAATGAGTCCTCTCGTCCGAGCTCCATAGCCATTTGTCTGATAGCTTCAATAAAGGGCAGCATTTCAAAATCACCGACGGTGCCGCCAATTTCCGTGATGACGACATCCACATCTGTATCTTTTCCAATCTGGTAGATACGTCGTTTTATTTCGTCTGTAATATGTGGAATGAGTTGAACCGTCTGACCGAGGTAATCTCCTCGCCGTTCTTTTTGGATCACTTCATTATAAACAGAACCGGTAGTAAAGTTTGACTGTTGATTTAAGTCAACTCCGAAAAAACGTTCATAATTGCCGACATCTAAGTCGGTCTCAGCACCGTCGCAGGTCACAAATACTTCACCGTGTTGGAAAGGGTTCATCACACCTGCATCAACATTGAGGTATGGGTCAATTTTTACGACATTTACATTGAAGCCGCGGTTAATAAGTAATCTACCGAGAGATGCGGTTGTGATTCCTTTGCCTATTCCTGATATGACGCCGCCTGTTACAAAAATATATTTTGTCATTTGCCTTCTATGCCTCTCTTTTTAAAAATCTGTTTTACCCGTTCCAAGTCTTCAGGCACATCTACGCCAATAAGGGGGGTGTCGGTTTCAACGACATGGATGGGAATGCCATGTTCCAAAAAACGTAACTGCTCTAAACCTTCAGCAACTTCATAAGGGGTGCGTTCCCAAGATGTGAAGGCGAGAAGTTGTTCTTTCCGGAATGCATATAGTCCTATATGTCTATATACCAGCGTTTCTGCATCAAAATTATGTTGTTTATTAATCGGTGTGCTGGGTATAGATCCTCTTGAGAAATACAACGCATCCCCTTGAAAATTAGTAACAACTTTAACTACGTTCCTGTCCCGATAATCTTCAATATTAAAAATCCGTTCTTTCAAGGTGCATACTTGCACAGAAGGTCTTTCAACAAAGGGTCTAAGCATCAGATCTATCTGTTCCGGTTCAAGTAACGGTTCATCACCTTGTATGTCAACGACGATATCACATGTCAATTTTTCTGCTACGGTAGCTACTCGGTCTGTTCCGGTAGCACACTCGCCAGTCATCTGCACGTTCCCACCAAAAGCTTGAACAGCATTGTAGATTCGATGATCATCAGTAGCGACAATTACTTGACTGAGCATTTTTGCTTTGCTTGCTCGTTCATATACATGCTGTACCATTGGCTTTCCCAGAATATCTGCCAATGCTTTTCCTTCAAAACGGCTTGAAGCATAACGTGCTGGGATTATTCCTACGCTTTTCAAATATGGCTTCTCTCTATGTATGGTAAATTGTTGGACATTATTACTCCAATCATTGCAATAGTTCTTATGATTTATCTGAAGTTCTTGAATTACTTTATCTTAATACACCTTACTTTATCTTAATGCACCGTAATATTCAAGGAAAAACTGTTGCAGGGTTATTTAGTTTTATGAATCTTTTGTTGATGATTGTTACTGAGAGTTTATATCGTAGGTCGG
>VYFM01000101.1 GCA_009842375.1 Candidatus Poribacteria bacterium
GTGCTGTGGTGGGCTAATCGCAAGCAAATAAGAAGTATCATTTGGACGCCCATCACTGAAAGACACAATTTCGGTGGGGCGTTTTGTTTTTTAAGACTATATGAGGGAATATCGCATGTTTAAAGAGGTATCACCGCAATTCACCTTTGCTGAAAAAGAGAAACAGACGCTTGAGTTCTGGCGCGAAAACGACATCTTTCAAAAGAGTATGGACATGCACAAAGACGCGCCGTCTTTTGTATTCTTAGAAGGTCCTCCGTTCGCTAATGCCCCTCCCGGTGTGCATCACGTCCTTGCGCGTATTATGAAAGATGCTGTCTGCCGCTATAAGACGATGACAGGACACTACGTCCACAGGAAAGCAGGTTGGGACACACACGGTCTTCCCGTCGAATATCAGGTGGAAAAGCAACTTAATATCACGAATAAAGCGGAATTAGAGGCTTATGGAGTTCAGAATTTCATTGAAAAATGCAAAGAAAATGTCTTTCAATACGAACAAGATTGGCGGGAGATGACGGAACGTATCGGATTCTGGGTGAACTTAGATGAAGCGTACATCACGTTGTCAAACGATTATATTGAAAGCGTCTGGTGGGTTCTTCGGCAAGCGTGGGATAAAAAACTATTGTATCAAGGACATAAGGTGCAACCTTACTGTTACCGCTGTGGTACAACCTTAGCAAGCCATGAGGTCGCACTCGGTTATCAAGAGGTGGCAGACCCATCTATCTTTGTTCGCTTTCCACTGAAAAATAAGGAAAATACCTATCTGCTTGTCTGGACAACGACACCATGGACACTCCCATCTAACTTGGCAGTTGCTGTCGGTGAAGATTACGATTACGTCGCAGTTGAAGATAGTGGACGCAAACTCATCCTTGCCAAAGAATGTATATCAAGTTTATTCATAGATGAACCTCCACACATTCTTGATAATTATAAGGGTAGTGACCTACTCGGTTTGGAATACGAACCACTTTTTGATTGCGGACAACTTGAGGAAAAAGCACATTATGTCGTTTCTGGTGATTTCGTGACAACAACAGAAGGAAGCGGATTAGTTCATATCGCTCCCGCATTCGGACAGGATGACTACGATATAGGACAGAAATATAATCTGCCGTTTGTGCAATTAGTCGGCAGTGATGGCAAATTTGTTCCAGAGGTAAAAGACGTATGGTCAGGTGAATACGTCAAAGACGCTGACTCGAAAATCATAGAGAACTTGGATGAACGTGGCTTACTGTTCAAGGCTACTGAGTATACACACCAATATCCATTCTGTTGGCGATGTGATAATCCACTCCTCTATTATGCACGCGAATCGTGGTTCATCAGAACAACTGCAATTCGAGACCAGATGCAACAACACAATCAGGAAATCAACTGGTATCCAGAACATATCAAAAATGGCAGGTTCGGTAATTGGTTGGAAAACAATATTGACTGGGGATTAAGTCGTGAACGGTATTGGGGAACACCGTTACCAGTATGGATTTGTGACGATTGTGGACATCAACACTGTGTCGGTAGTATTGAGGAATTGAAAGAACTTGGTGAAGACGTGCCAGACGATATTGAACTGCACCGTCCTTATGTTGATGATGTCGTGCTTACTTGTGATATGTGCAGTGGTACTATGCACCGCGTACTAGATGTTATTGACTGCTGGTTTGACTCAGGATGTGCACATACTGCACAGTGGCATTATCCCTTTGAAAACAAGGAACTATTTGAAAGTTCCTATCCTGCTGATTTTATATCAGAGGCAATTGATCAGACCCGTGGTTGGTTTTATAGCCTTTTAGCAACAGGAACACTCCTATATGACAAACCTGCATACAAAAACTGTCTTTGCCTTGAACTGATTCTCGCTTCAGATGGATCAAAGATGAGTAAAAGTAGAGGCAATACAGTTGACCCTTGGACAGTCTTAAATGAACAAGGGGCAGATGCGATGCGGTGGTATATGTTCACTGCATCACCACCTTGGGCACAGCGAACTTTCCAACTTGAAGGCATTGACGAAGCGTTGAAAAAGTTTATGGGAACGTTTCAAAATGTCTATAGTTTTTTCGTGATGTATGCCAACTTAGAACAAGTTGATGTCTTGGATGATGCACCACCGGTAGCAAAACGAGCCATCTTAGATAGATGGATTCTGTCGCGTTTACATACCTTGATAAACAAGGTGCACGACGACATGGAAAACTATCACCTCACGAATGCCCCTCGTGCTATTGAGGCTTTTGTAGATGACCTTAGCAACTGGTATGTACGCCGTTCTCGTGATCGTTTTTGGGGTGCAGAAGCAGGACAAGACAAGCAGGCTGCCTATGCTACGCTTTATGAAGTGCTTGTTACCGTAGCAAAACTCGCAGCACCGTTCATTCCGTTTTTGTCCGATCAACTCTACCGTAACTTAGTCGGTTCACTGAATCCTGAAGCACCACTCAGTGTTCATCTTGTAGAATATCCTATCGCAGGTGCAGCACTAATAGATTCCGAGTTAGAAAAGGATATGGCTTTCACGCGTGAGGTCATCAGTATGGGACACGCCGCTCGGAATCGTTCTGGTATCAAGACACGCCAACCACTTGCTGAAATTACACTCGGTGGACTGTCCGATGAAGAAAAAGAAACCGTCAATCGCATGGCATCCTTTGTTCACGATGAGTTGAATGTTAAGGAAATCGTCTTTACAGAGGAATTAGACGCATTTGCACAAGTCACCCTCAAACCAAACTTCAAGGTCCTGGGACCGAAGTATGGCAAAGGTGTACAGGCAATCGCAAAGGCACTCGCAACCGCAGACACAATGCAGATAAAAGCGGAATTGGAAGCGAATGGAAGTCTACAGATTGAGGCATCAGGTAAGACCTATACACTTGAGACATCGGAAATTGACGTGCAGACCCAGAATCGAGAAGGCTTTTTTGTTGAAGTAGATGCAAGAAAATTCGTCGCATTGTCAACGGAATTAACGCATGAATTAGTGCTTGAAGGTATGGCACGCGAACTGGTCAACAAAATCCAGAATATGCGGAAGGACGCCGACTTCAACGTATCTGATCGGATAAAACTCAGTGTGAATACATCATCTACGCTTGTATCAGAAGCGTTTGATACACATCGGGATTATATCCTAACAGAAACATTGACGACAGAGGTTGTAGAAACACTGGGTGAAAAAGCATTCAGTCTTGAGCAGAAACTAAACGGTGAACCGGCGACGTTGAGTGTTGAACAAGTATAAATTACATTAAAAGAACAAGCAGGCACCACAAGGACCTGCTTGTTTTTGTTATATCCAAGAACTAACTCTACTTAGAAAACTCATTCGCCGCACTTAGGACAGGTTGTGTCCCCGGATAAGTAGCAGTTCCATTCATCAGCATCCGCATGTGAGAAATCATCAGCATAAGCATATGCAACGTGTTCATAGTGGTATTCATGTCCATAGTATTTGTGCATGTGCGCGCCGCCAACAATCTGTGCAGTTGCACTACAATGGCTCAGGAACTTTGCCGGAGGTGACAGGTGTTTGGGATCGCCTTTCCATTTCCACTTTGCCTCGAGATCATCATCATACTCACCTGTCCACTCTCCCCTAGGATTATCCCCAGTCCCATCTGGAAAAGACTTGTAATCTCCACGAGCAGTTAGCCAAAAGCCGTAGTATCCTTCATAATCGTCGTCAGGTGCGATACCTTTGATTTCGCCATACGCCTTGAATTCAGTGCCACGGCTTTGGAATTCAGACCATTTATCGTGATCTACATCAATACGGGCTTCGGCGTATAGTTCTGCTTGACTATCCGTTACCTTCTTCCGGGCAAAATCTTCTTGTAAATTTGCTTTTTTGTGTTCTGCATGTAGCGGTACCATCATTAACATTGCTGTAATAGTAGCACAAAATATACGATAAAACATTTGTTTCCTCCTTAGGGTGGTGTGAGTCCTAAGAACTCATAAGGATTAACGCCCCCTTCTTCGTAAGGGACCAATTTGATATCCGGTGGTATATCTGCCTCGGTTAAATCATCGTCTTCACCTCTGTTGAATTTCGCTTCTCTGATAGCACGCAAGCGGTCCCCATCATCAGGGTGCCCAGTACTTGCTGCGATATATCTGTATTCGCCCATCGGGGTGTTTTCTGTCTCCCATCGAACATAGCGAATACCTTTGATAATTGGATATACCTTGCCATATTTCATACCAGCACCTTTTACGTCTATACCTTGTAAAATAAGTTTTATCCGCACACGTTTGAGCAGTTCATGATTAGCGGATAGGTTATTCCATGTTTTCTCAGGTGTGCCTCTCCATCCCGGTGGCAGAGGTGGATAGGGTCCAAATCCGTAAGGCGAAACTTTTACTGTATCCGTTTTTTCTGAGGATTGTGTTTCTACTAAAACGTCTTCCGGATTACTGGATACAGTGCTATTCATCTTTGTTCCATCTGTTTCGGTTATAGATTTCTCTGCGGTTGTCGTTGTGCTATCTGCAGATGCATCAACTGCTTTGCCATCATGATCCGCTTTTTTAGCCGACCATTGACGGAGCCGTTCAGCGGTCTCGGCTGCCGATTTTCTGTCGGGTATCGTATCGTATCGGTACCAAAACACACACGCCAAAGCGAAAACGATTAAGAAGGCAATGCCGCCAATAATCCATTTATTGAAGACAACTTCACGAAACATATTACACCTCCTTTTGTTTATACCATACGTATGCGGCATATCAGTTGAAAAGGATAGGTCATATCAAGTAAGTAAAAGTAGTTACAAACACTATTGATTAGGTTTGCTCTCAATTTTTAAAACTATACTAAAACATGCCAAAAAATATCTAGAAAAATGTAAAAAATTGGGAATTGGTGATACTTTGATGAATTAAAACAGATTTCACCCTATTTCTGCAAATAAGGGCTATATGTAAGCACACTATCTGCATCAGTAAAACGTAGATACAGTGCCCATGTCCAACTATTCTGTTCAACGTTGCACACAACTTCATTCCATCCTGCTTTCAACTTACACGGAATTGTATCTGCATCCGGAGTGATACGACGATAAACCCGTTTCTTGTGGATCTCTGTGCCATTTAGCCACACGGTAACAGTCTCATCGTTGCCTAATAACATTGTTGTATCTATTGCTTTTGGTGCATAGACATAAGTAACCGCGTATCCAACGACTCTTGTGTCCATACCGATGTTGGATCGTAAATCCAGCATACCGCTTGTTCTGGTCTCTGCTTCACGCCAACGGATTGTTTTTCCATCTATACCTGTATAGGTTTCATTCAGGTTAAGTGGTTTCTCAGGAGATATGGTAGGAAGATTCGTGTTTGCATCTTCCTTTGGAAAAGGACCCAAAACCAAGTATTTCCGCACAAACGGAGAAGCATGCAATATCTGATACGAATCGACACCGACTTTATAACCTGTTGATTTAGTAGATTTACCAACACTCTTTAAGATGATGTGATTATCACCTTGATTTAAGGGGACTACACCAAATTTAACCAACGTTCCAGCAAGCAGTTCAGGATGGTAGTAATCAAAAGGTTGTCCGACTGTTGTTCCATTAACAGTAAGTTCTGCAAGTCCATATTCAGGTCCGCGAGTCATAATGGCACTGATTTGATATAAATTTCTATAGGGAACATTGATCTTTTGATGGACTTGGGCACCAGCAGTATTGGTATTCAATGCGACATGTCCGCCATCTATATCAATTCCCGCATCAGGATAACTCTCTATTTTATATTCGTCCGAGCCTTGTTCAACTAACAAGGAAACTGCTGATTGTGTATTCTTAGGCGGTATTTTCCACGCTTTCTCATACCAAAACTGAGGTAATGCATAGATATTACGCGCTTCGTTTGTAAGGTAGAGATTATACCCTTCAAAGCAAATTGCTTCACCTTGAAAATTGTGCCTTAATTCCCAAGGTTGACCTTTTATCGCCTCTGCTAAGTTTCCATCAGAGGTATTATATACCCAAAGAGAATTGTATGTGCAGACAGCAACCCGCTTTCCGTCATCTGAAATACCCGCACCTGTAACCAGTTTTGCTCCAGCGAACTCTCCGACCCGCTTCAACTCCTGTTTTGTCTCAACCTTCAATTCAGGAAAACGGTAAAGTACCGCTCGCGATTGTTCTTTAGATACGATATAAGGTATCCCATCAGCAATAAACAATCCTTCCGCATCCACATTATTTTCGGGATAACTGTACGGATATTTTGCGATGACATCCGCTTCTGTGTCGGTGTTCGGATTCGGTTCTTTTATAACTGACACATTTAGGTTAAATCGCATCCTGCTATTGTTGCCGATGTCACCAATCCAGAGTTGTCCTTTGTCGTCAATACCGAGTGCTTCCCAATCGAAATTTCGTACGCCGTTCACCTTGATTTCTTGGATTAATTCACCATTACGTTTTGTGGCATATAGCACCGCAGGGTTGCCAGAGTCGTTCAACGTCCAATAAACACCTTCAAATTGTCTACTTGCAACAATACCAGAACTCTCACGGATATCGGGATGTGTGTACTTTCCGGTGGGTTGCCACGGAGGGTTACCAAACGAGGCAGGTTCTTCAGCAACAACAGTTAAGACAGTAAGGGTAAAAATAAGCGTGGAGAGTAACAATTTCATTTGAGTATGATCCTTGTATAACTTTGTTATTTTCTTTTATTGTGGAGTAGAATGTTAAAATTCGTTGAATACTTTAACAGGTTTTCCTGTTTGAATCGATTCCCAAGCAGCAACTCCGACAGCAATAGACTTCGCACCATCGATAACATTCGGAGACGGGTCTAAATCGTTTTCAAGACAGTGTTGAAAATGCCGCATATAACGAATAACCGTCTGTCCATGTCCATAAACACTGGTGTCAGTTTCGGGTGGACATGTCATCTCAAAAGGTTCTCTCGCAGACATTTTATCAAGCATGAGTTTTACCTGTCCCCCTTTGTTATCCGTAAAGTCGCCAATCATCGTCCCTTTACTGCCGTAAATAGATACTTGCATCATCGGCATCGGAGGATGGACAATATCGTATAGACCCATCGCTCTCGCGATTTGTCCACTTTCAAACTTCAGATTGAGAAAGAAGTTGTTTTTGATGGGATATTCAGGTGTGAGTGTCCCTTTTGTCCCGTAGGCATGCACCTCTTCAACATCACCGAGAAAACAACGTAATATGTCAACAGGATGTACAACACCACCAAACATCAGATCTTGTGGAACTTGAAGCCTCCAAGGTGTAAAATCGTAGACCTCGCGCATGTCATGAACATAATACGCATCTGCAACCATGATGTCGCCTAAATCACCGTCATCAAATAGCCGTTTCATTGTGAGAAATTGGAGGTCAAATCGCATTGTTTGTCCGACAAGGAATTTGACACCGTATTCCCGTACTAAATCTACTAATTGTTGTGCATCTTCTAAAGTCGTAACCATAGGTTTAGTGCAGACCACATGCTTACCTGCTTCAATAGCCGCAATGCAATGCTCAGCATGAAGATGATCTGGAGAATATATTGCAATGACTGAGATGTCATCTCGCTGCACTAATTCGCGGTAATCTGTTGTCCAAAAACTGACACCAATCTGTTTTGCATAGTTTTCAAGGACATCTGGACGTTTCGCACAGATACCACGAAGTTCATATTTCAGATCCGGCACATCCTTAAGTAGTGTTGCTGTTGACCCCATATTTGTCGGATTGATTCCTATTACACCTAATCCTATTGCCATTTTCTTTCTCCTTTAATTTATACAATCATATCATGGATTAGTCTGATTGACAAGTTACCAGTGGGTGTGTAAAGTTTTTGACACTGTTGCATAGAAGTGGGGTTCCCTCGCCTGATTACAACAACTTGAAAACTCAATATATCGTAGGTCGGAACGAGTGTAGCGACCTACGACATGTAATTTTTTCAGAATCGCGGATTTCACGGATTTCACGGAAGAACACGGATGGGTTTCTGATGTCCTGTATTTGCTTTCAATGGATTGATGTTTATCTTACTGAAACGGGATATAGAACGTTATAACTCAGAAATCCGCGTTCATCCGCGTAATCCGTGTAATCCGCGATTCTGACAACACACACGCCAAAAACTTTACACACCCAGTAAATTGTGACGTT
>VYFM01000583.1:0-485 GCA_009842375.1 Candidatus Poribacteria bacterium
TAAAATAGCTTCTTCATCGATATCATCAGAATATTTTTCAGGTTTTCTACCGAAAAGACCTGTGAAAATAACATAAGCAGGGCTAAGTTTGTTAGCAATAATTTCACTTTCTGAAACGACACCGCGGATTGCGAAACTTCGGATATTCAGAGTTATCTGTGCATCTTTACAGTTTACAGCTGCCTTGTGTAAAACGGGGTTGGCGAAAACATTTGTGGATTGCGGCATAGAACTGAAACTTTTGAGTGCAGCCGCAATTTTGTCCTCCCCTAACTCAGTTGCTTTATCTATTGCCTCTGTTACAGGGGAGTACGCAGAGGCAACGGGAACTTCAGACAGGATTTTTCTGACTGCTGCTACCTGTTTCGCCTCCAAATTCTTATTCAACATGAAATCTCCTTCGTTCAGAATCTGATTCGTCCCAGAATACACAACCACCTGAAAACGCCGCATGCTTATCTAAAAGTTGCGTTTTGATGGTGAGG
>VYFM01000583.1:495-8097 GCA_009842375.1 Candidatus Poribacteria bacterium
TATGTTATCAAAATAACTAATAAAAGTCAAGGTAAAAGTTTAGAAGTGCAGGGTTATTCAGTTTTAGGTTTTTCTTTTATTATTTTTACAATTCAATAATATGTTTTGTAGGTCGTGTAGAGCGTGCGAAACCCGAAAATCACTATATGTGTCGGGTTTCGCTATCGCTCTACACGACGGACGATATAAACTTTTAGTAACATGCATCCGCAACATATTCTTAAAGCTGAATAACCCTGTTAGAAGTTGCAGAGGCATTCAATTGTCTCGCTTTAAGGTTTTCAGAATCACAGATGGGACGCGAAATCAAGAAAATAAGTCCGGTTCAAAAATGTCCAATTTTCAGAGTATTCAGAGTCATTCGCAATTTTGAGGATTTTACCATAATGCCATAAACCTATATCATAACTGGTTGTACAGCCTATTTATGACTAATATAGTCAGGAATGACTCTGAAACTTTTCAGAGTCGTGCTATATGTTGCATAAGGTGAATTTCGTAAATATGGTCCAGTCCAAAATGATTGGACAGGCTTCTGGATTGGACCATAAATAGATCTAAAAGGACCTATAACGACACTTGATGTCCGTGAATTACGTTTGGAAACCGTTCAATAAATGCGATTTGAGACAATTGAATGCCTCTGGTACCTCCACCAAATTAACTCCTACAAAACATGCGTTTATGCTATAATAATCACAAATTCTTTTATGGAGCGTGGAGATGGTAATTGCTGTAGATGCAGCGTCCCTTGACAAACGAAACCGAACAGAACAACAACTATTCACAGTTGTTGAACAGAACACCCCCGACTCAATCAAAACCCCTCTTTTCCCCCAAGACGACCCCGATACATTTACATTTACACTTGACAAAGAACTGATAGAACGTCTCAAGCTGTGGGAATGGTTCCGCAATTATGCTAAGGAAGCACAAGTATCCACCGCTGGCATACGCGGTCCACAAAACATTCTGTATCCCTGGGATACCCGCTTTCCGATAAATCAGGTTGGAATTATCTTGGCAACACTTGGAAAAAGCCTTGTTGCGAAGGAAAAACCTGGTGGACAATCAGTAGAAAAACTGGCAGGATGTGAGGTGCGCTACAACTCGCAAAAATACGTTGAATTCATCGCTCGTATCCAAGCAGCGCAAGGCATACGGACTTATGTTTCGAAAGGATTTGGTACATTGCCGATATGGATGGCATCGTTCCTTATTTTTATGCTGGACTTGGACGGTGGGGAGCATGTCACATCAAGCCACTCTGTCAGTACGAAAAACGCAACAAAGGATCTGAACAATCAAGGCAGTCAATACCTGCCCGAAGAATCCATGCAGTTTGTCAACAAGATTGAGGAGATACTCAAATCCGCTGAAACAGAGGGATATCCAATCCAGTTCAGTGCTGCCACAGATGAACATATAGACTTTGAAAGGTTAGACGAACTCCACGATGGTGTGCAACTTTATGTCGGTTATTTAAAAAGCGGTGTTGCCACAGATGCTAATCTTAACCTTATTCGCAAGACGAAACCACCCATCGTTGTGGATTGTGTCGGTGGATGTATGTATCGTCCAATGCGCGCAATTTTTGAACGGTTAGGTATTGCCGATTCTGTTCGGTGGCTACATGTTGAAGCGGATCCGCTCTATCATAACATCGGTAAGTTGGATAGAAATCCGAAAACTGGTGCGGAAGAATTCTATGATCTCGGTTGTGATTTTAGCATATTGGATGTCGTGGAATCTACAGGGTATGATACAAAACTCAAAAACCAGCCGATAGGCACAATCATTGAGGCAACCGATCCAGACGGAGACAGACTCATCGTTTGTCAGATAGAAGAAGCATCACGGGCAGAAACGCTCCAACGTCTCGGTGTGGATTTTCTCATGCTTGACGACAATAGGTTATTGACTATTTACACACCAAATCAAGCATTTCTGATGTTGATGGACTTCCATACGAAGCAACTAAAAACTGCAGGGCTTTGGGAGAACCATCCACGCTTCATGATTAAAACGACTCCATCAGCACTCGCTTGGGACCAATGGGGTGCTGCTAACGGTGTGAATGTCATCAATGTACCGGTCGGTTTCAAAGAGATCGCAGCAATTATGAAGAAGATTGAGAAGCAGATAGCGGACTCTCCAGATGTTTCGGTGAGTATCCAAGATGTTTATGGTGAAACGATTTCACTCGGTGTGCAGCCACGACTCATTTTCGCGGGTGAAGAGAGTGGCGGTATGATTACCGGTCCTGAAGAACTTATACAGAGTCAAGGTGGCAGGAAGGCAATCGCGATGCGAGAAAAATCTGCGGGTGAATCTATGGTGTTGGTTACAGCACTTGCAGCGCATTGCAAACAGAAAAATATGCCTTTATCTGACTATCTTGCATCTATCTTTGTTGAGAGTCGGATTACTGCAACGTGTGATGTTAGGGAGGATATCACCTATTACAACGAGTCTGAACCAAATCCTGAAAAACTGCGCGAAGCAAAACGGGAAGGTGAAGCGAAACGCGACAAGAACGATCTGTTTTTCCTTGGGATTGCTATAGCACTGCGCGAGGGAAAAATTGATATGGAACAAGCGCGTGCTATCCTTTCAGATACCCTTCCCGACCTTGATTTTACAATGCTTGAGAGTGTCCGATTTGTTGGTGATGGAACATACTTGAAATTTGCGGATATGTTCATTGAAGTTCGAAAATCAGGCACAGATGCAAAGACAAAAGCTTACGCTTCCGGTCCTGACAAAGACGAGTGTCGAAAGTATGCTAAGGCATTTGGTGAAACGAGTGGTGACCTTACGAAACTTTACCGAAAGCTAATCAGTGAGGACTATTTAAACAATGTTGAAACCCGGGCACGTGAGATTTATGATGCGTTTCAGTCTAAGTCTATATAACACCCTAAACCTATACTATTCATCATTGTAGGACGGATTCTGTGTCCGTCTTGCTTGAAGTTACAAAATTAGCCTTAGTAGTCGCGTAATCCTGACACAAACAATCTTTCTAAACTACACGAATGAAGTAGATATACTCGCTAATTTGCTGTTACAAGCACGTGCACTCCCATTAGACCAAGAAAGCGACGCGATCCACGTTACAGTTGCTACCGTAAATGGAGTGCCTTTCCTAACTACTTGGAATTTAAAACATCTTGCGAACCCAAACCAGAAAATTCAGTTCGACCGAATTTGTAAGGCAGCAGGTTATTTGCCAGTGAGGATACTAACCCCTATACAGTTGCTGGAGTTAGAATTATGAATGATATTATTGAACAAGTACGAGAAGCAAAACGTAGAATAAATTCACGTTTTGATAATGATATCCATAAGTATTGTGTTGATGTAATACGTAGGCAAGAAGAACTCAAAAAACAAGGTGTAAAATTCTTACGGATTAATGTCAAACAGAAACAAGGTAATACTCGCAAGAAAATTGACTGCATTGACAAGTAATCTTTCCAGAAATTCTTGTTCAGATGCAGTCAGACCACATTTCACTCTAAAACGTGCTATCACGGTTGGTAATTGGACACCATCGCGTTGTTTGTAAGTGTCGTACCAACACATCTTTCGCAGCGGATGTGCCAATACGGTATAGCGCGTGCACGGCATCACCCCGGATATAACGGTTCCCATCAAAAAGCAGGTTTTCCAATCCCTCAACTGCATTCGCAGCATGTTCCCCGATACGACAAAGGGCAAACACCCCATTACGTCTAATCCCTTCATTCGGATCTTCCAATGCCTTTATCAGCCCTGGGACAGCCAACGAACTTGATTGACTTGTTGTGCCTAATGCCTCGATTGCACGTCCACGAACTGATGCTGATTCGTCCTCTAACGATTCGACTAAATCAGGCACAGCAGGTTCTGCTTTCGTTCCAAGGTCTCCGAGTGCCTCTGCAGCATTCGCACGAACCTGTTCAGGTGCATCCTTCAATGCATTCCGGAGTGAACCAATAACAGGAGCACCTAACGCGTTCAGCGCATAACACGCATTGCGGCGAGTCATATCCGACTCTTCATATAAGCATCTCACCAATGGTTTTACAGCTTCTTCACCAAACTTTGGCACATGATATGCAGCCTGCAATCCTACGGATTCAGTTGTACCGGTCATAGCACTTATTAAATCCGACAACGATTCACCATTGGGTGAATCAGAATCCTCAATACCTTTTGAACCAAGATGCCAATTCCAAAGATGTTTGAACATTTCCTGATGTTCAGCAGGTCCAACTGCTGTGCCATTTTCCCATGCCGTCTCCTTATTTGCCCACGTGGGTTCTTGCGGCTCTGTCATTCTGGCATATAGGAACTTCATCATGTAGCGTCTCTCTTCAGTCTGATTCGGCATTGCGCGATGCCATAGGTCATAGTTTGCAAATGCCACTGTCCCCGCTTTGCCAGAGACAGGTTGTTCGGGAGATACTTGCGAACCCTCCTGTGTGCTGAAGTAATGGCTTATCGGCACAACACCGGTCGGACCACGTTCAACTGGTGTATCTTGTGGATAATAAAAAACAAGCAACCTACGTGTATGGTGCGACCACCTTTTACCACCATCTTGATGCATATTTTGTCCCTTGCTACCGGGCGGATTGTAATGCGGATGGCGATGTGGTTGCATATAATTATCTGGTCCCAACAGACTTGTCAAAGCACCTTTCACGTTTGCATCGTCAAACACTCTCTGAATCTCTGGTATTCTCGGTAAAAGATTATTGCCTGGATTGCCTTCCTTATCAAATACAGCAACCGTTTTTTCAAAAATGTCATCGTGGAACGCTGGCGGCAGCTCAGTGTTAACGGTGACAAACCCATTTACGATAAATTGTCGCATCTGTGCGTCAGTTAATAGGTTTTCTGCCATTTCTCTTTTCCTCCAAAGGTTCGGTATCTGTAAAACCTTCCTAAAACCTGAAATTAGTATAGTATGTCATTAATTTCCACGATTTACAACAAAAAATGTTTAGACAAATGTAAATTATGGTATACTGTCTACTAAATTGTGTGAGGTAAAGCATGGGAAGAACTTTTGAAAAATCGTTGGCGTGGCGGAAACGAGCGAAAGCTGCGTTAGTCGGTGGTGGACAACCACATAAACAGAGCAACCCTCCGCAACCGATTATGATTGCTGGTGGGAAAGGCTCCCATTTTTGGGATGCCGATGGACACGACTATATTGATTATCTGATGGGATATGGACCGATGATTCTCGGTCATGCCTATCCTACTGTGATAGAAGCCGTTGCAAAGGCACTTGAACGCGGTAATGTCTATAACGTTGGACACACGCTGGAAATAGAACTTGCAGAGAAACTTGTTGAGATTATTCCGTCCGCTGATCGGGTGGCATACTTTGTTGGTGGTTCTGATGCGACTACTGGCGCGCTTAAGTTTGCACGTGCCTACACCGAAAAAGATAAAGTAATTCGTTGTGGATACCACGGTTGGCACGACTGGTGTCATAGCACTCGTGGACACTTGCCAAGTAGTGCTGAATCTACACTTACCGTTCCCTTTAACAATATAGACGCACTTGAAGACCTCTTTAAGGAACATCCTGATGAAATAGCATGTTTGATTATGGAACCTTCTGGACATGATTTACCCACAGAAGGATATTTGGAAAACGTCAAGTCGGTTGTGAATTCTAACGAGGCACTGCTGATTTTTGATGAAGTTAAGACTGGATTCCGATATGCTTTAGGTGGCGCGCAGGAATATTTTGGTGTTACACCTGATATGTCCGTTTTTGGAAAGGCATTGGCTAACGGATTTGCTACTGCAGTGGTTGTTGGCAAGCATGAAATAATGGACGAAGTTTCTGATGTATGGGTCGCTGCAACTTTCCACGGCGAGGTATCTCTTGTTGCTGCCGCTATCGCAACGATTGCAGAATTGGAAGCGAAAGACGGTGTAACTTTTATGTGGCAACAAGGACAAAAGTTGTTAGATGGCTATCGTGAAATGACAGAACGATTGGGTATTGACCAAGCGCGTATCGGTGGCATTGGACCGATGCCTTTTTTCGGTTTGAATGCCGATGGTGAAAAGCAGAGTCAATTCCGCAAAGCCTTCTATGAAGCGACGTTAGATGGTGGATTATATCTACCTGAGGGACACATCTGGTTTATGTCTATCTCACATACAGATGAAGACATTGCTAAAACTTTAAGTGTATCTGAGGAGGCACTTAAACGCGCAAAAGCGATCACATAAACGAATAATTAGGAACTAATATTATGGAACAAGCACAAAACCATACAAAACCTTTTATTGTTGACAAAAACTTAGGCGCGGCACTTGATATAGACAATGCTGCACTACCACAAACTACCTCCGATGGTTCACCTGTCGTCCCACCGACACAGGAACAGAAATATCTGTTTGACATGCGCGGTTGGCTTTTAGTACCCGGCGTATTGACTGGTGATGAACTGGAAGAGATACAGGATTTCGGTCATCGTCTCCACCATGAACCGGACTCTATTCCTGAACATGAACGTTCACCACTCGGTGGACCGATGCAAAAGTTATCTGACCACCCAAACGTTGTTGGATTTCTGAACGAATTCCTCGCGCATCCCGCGCTCTCAAGTCCAGAATGTTACGGCTTCCGGATGGAATCGTGTCACATGTTTTACCGCACTGTCGGAGATGGAAATTTTGGACCACACAACGGAAACGGTATGCTCCGTTTTCCCGGAGATTCACATCTCTATCGGTGTATTCCCGGCAGGGGATATAGCGGTTTAACTCGAATTGTGTGGGAACTCAACCCAGTCAGATATAGACAAGGTGGCACTCTGTTCATCACGGGAAGCCATAAGGCTGTGTATACAGCACCTGATAGTATACGAACGCCGGATTCTCCGATTTGGGATACCTACGAGTGTCCAGCAGGATCGTTACTCTTTTTTACGGAGGCGTTGACGCACAGTACACATAAATGGATAAATGAGGATAACCACAGGATGGCAATCTTTAGCTGCTATAACACTGTCAATAGTAAATGGCACGATTGGAATCCAAATCCTAAGTTGATGGAAGAAATGCCGCCCAAACGACAGACACTATTTAGACCCGTTCGAGCCGCGAATAACTTAATTCAGTAATCATTTGCTCGGTAAGGTCTTGGCATCTCACTATTTCAAAGTAGATACATCTACCTACTTAGACTTATTTCGTCATCTCCCTACTATCCTGATGTCAAATTGCTAATTAGTTGAGGGGTGTGCATAAATAACCAATGTTGTTCTCAGTCCATGTGTTTTTGTGTGATGTGAAGTTTTTATTGTCTGAACCAGGATTCACCAAATCAACGGTATGAATGCCTGTTGGCATTCCCCGGGATTATAGGATTTCCAGGATGATAGCGTTTTCGGTAACATCACGCGCTGCTGAGATGGATTGATCACCTATTTTCTAAGATTTAGGACAAATCAAGCATTTGATAAATTGCGTGGTCATAGGTTTTAGGACACTAAATATTTATGCACACCCCTCAATTAGTTGTAGTATATAGTGGAAACCATAATTACTTGCACACAATTGTAGCGTAACCTGTTAGGTTGC
>VYFM01000560.1 GCA_009842375.1 Candidatus Poribacteria bacterium
ATATTAATGTTTGGCATTAAATGAAATTGGTATTCAGAATATGCGACATATAAAACCCATAGTTTGGCTCATCTTTATACTATCCGGAGCAAGTGCACTCATCTATGAAGTAATATGGATGCGGCAACTTACACTTGTCTTCGGCAGTACTGTATTTGCGACAAGCACCGTGTTGACGGCATTCATGGCAGGACTTGCCCTCGGTAGTTTCTACTTTGGTAGAAAGATAGATGAGGGTAAAATGTCACCTCTGAAACTCTATGCTTTGCTTGAAGTAGGCATCGGTGGATTTTGCATAATTTGGCCCCTACTACTAAGCGTCCTCACAGCCATATATGTCCTTATTAATCGGCACATTACATCTGAATTCTATCTTCTCTCTCTAATTCGCTTTATTCTGACATTCGGTATATTGCTAATACCGTCTACATTGATGGGTGGCACTTTACCTGTATTGACACGGTTTTTTGTCAAACGGTTAGAACAACTTGGCACTAACATAGGTGTTTTATACGCGTTGAATACGTTTGGTGCGGTTATTGGGACAGTGACAGCGGGATTTATCTTGATACAGGCATTAGGGGTTCAATGGTCTCTCCGTGTAGCAATTGCAATAAACCTCGGTGTTGCATTGATTGCATGGGTATTAGCAAGACATGCTGACTCCTTAGAATCAACTAAAGACGAAGCCGAGATTGATAATGAAAGAATAGAATCGGATGAACAGCAAACACAACCAACTGTACCTATATCTGAAGAGGTTAACATACAGGAACGACACTTTGTCTTGTGGGCAATAGGTATTTCTGGTTTCTGCGCATTGGCGTATGAGGTACTGTGGACACGTATTCTCGTATTTTTTCTTGGCAGTACAACCTATGCTTTTGCAACAATGCTCGCTGCCTTTCTATTCGGAATTGCATTGGGAAGTATGGTCATTTCTCAATGGGTTGATCGTATAAAACAACCTATAATCACTTTTGGTTTAGCACAACTTGGTATAGGTTTATTTGCGCTTGTCCTTATGCCTGCATTTGAGCAGTTATATGGGATGACACATGCACTTCAGTCTACCTTTGGTGCAAGTAGATTCTGGACATTCTTTTCAAGTTTCCTTGTAATGAGTGTCCCAACATTTCTGATGGGTGCAAGTTTTCCTCTGGTGACAAAAATATATACAGGAAACGCGCAGCAACTTGGCAGAAGCATTGGTAATGTATATGCTGTTAATACTGTAGGGAGTATATTAGGAGCATTCTGTGCAGGATTTGTTCTAATACCACTTTTGAACATTCGTCCGAGCATTGTGTTAACAGTAGCGTTGAATACAGGTATTGGGTGTCTACTTGTCCTAAGAGGATGGCAATCAAAAGTTGATGCTGCGAGTGATATAGCAGGTAACGGAACAAAGGGATTATTGCAAGGTATAGGTATCGGAGTACCGATTATTAATATTGGATTAGCGATTGTCGTATTACTCACATTAAATCAACCGCTGTTTATAAAAAGCACTATTTATAAAACACAAAGACCGGGTGATGATGTCGTTGATTATAAGGAGGAGGTAGATGCAACGGTAACAACATTAAAAGATGATGAAGGTGTCTATCGTCTCTATGTAGATGCGAATCAAGCAGCAGATGCATCACGTTGGGATTCTCCCTCACACCGTGTCATTGCTCACCTTCCGTTGTTGTTACATCCGAATCCGGAACGCGCCCTGGTTGTCGGTTTTGGTATGGGGCTTACCTCTTATTCCATTACACAACACGGTGTCAAAGTTGATGCTATTGAATTATCCAAAGGTGTTATTTCTGCTGCACAGAAACATTTTACACATATTAATGGCAATGTATTTGATAATCGACTTTTTAACTATAAGGTGAATGATGGACGCAATCATATTTTGATGACAGAAACCAAATATGACATGATTTCAACAGGTATTATTCACCCGCTTGTGAGTGCTGGTAGTTCCAATATATATACGGAAGACTTTTACAAGTTATGTAGAAGAATCTTGACTGAGGATGGTGTGATGTGTCAGTGGGTTCCGCTGCATCGGTTACCAGAGTCACACTATAAGATGATTGTTCGGACCTTTATCTCTGTTTTTCCAGAAACCACGTTATGGTATAAATATACACCCGATTTTGTGATATTAATTGGCACTCATAATCCACTTACAATAAATTACAAAGACTTCATTGCCCGAAGTAAAAAACCGAGTATCAGAGAGGGACTCGCTGCAGATGACCTCGATGGTATGTCTCTATTAGACTCATTTATGATGGGACCGGAAGCAGTGCGAGAATATGCAGGTGATGGTCCTATTCACACTGATGACCGTCCACGGTTAGAATTTTTCAAGGCTGAAGATTTAACAAGTTCTACCGCAGATAATATTAAGGGAATGAAAATATATCGTCAACATGTGAGACCACCATTTCTTAGAAACTACGGGACAACATTTGAAAAAAGGAAAGCAGTCCAGAATAAATTAGATACCTACTTTAAAGCCACACAGAAGTTAATTGATGGACAGATTGCTTATGCGAATGCACAGAACGAACTTTCAATGGGGAAAGTATCTAACTTTAAAAACCAACTTGAAACGGCAAGTGTGTTAATGACCGAGGCGATAAGAATTAATCCAGAGGACGAAACGCTTCGATATAATTACGGAGTTGTCAGTGGTATAATCCGTGAAGATGATTTGGAACAACTACGACGTATTGAACAGCAGGTACAACATGCTTTGCAACAAAATCCAGATGATATCCAAGGATATCTACAGTTGGCAGTAGTATATGAAGGGATTGCAAGAGAATATGAGAGAAGGGGTAATAATGCATTGGCAGCAAAAGAACTTGCAAAGGCTTCTACAGAACTTGAGAAATTACTTCAGCGCGATCCAAGTAGAATAGATGTTTTTGTCATCCTTGGACCAATATACCAACGTCAAAACCTATACAGAAAAGCACTACGAACCTATGAGCGACTTGAAGAATTAGATCCTGACTTACCCGCTCTAATTTTCGCGACTATGGCAGAACTACATTTGACACTGGAAAATGTTGATGAAGCAAAAAGATATGCACAAAAGGGTTTAGATACAGATAATAATTCTTGGCGTTCACATCATGTCCTTGGAAGAGTGTATAATGCAATGAATCAACCCAATAAACTTCTTGAACATTATACTAACGCTATAAACATATTAGATGATGAAATACCTACTTCAGCAGACCCAAGTAATTTACTCAGTTACAAAGAAGAAATACAAAATGAACTTGATCAGATAAAAAAATAGGAGGAAAACCTAAACCATTATGTCTCAAGAACCTTCATTAAAACGAACTCACTATTGTGGCGACTTACGTTTAAGTGATGCCGGAAAAACTGTCCAACTCAACGGTTGGGTTAGACGACGTCGCGATCATGGTGGTGTGATTTTCGTTGATTTACGTGATAGAAAAGGAATAACGCAGGTTGTCTTTGATCCGCAAATTGATGAGAAAGCACACGCGCTTGCGGACTCGGTTAGAAGTGAGTTTGTCCTAAACGTTAGCGGTACAGTCCGGGAACGTGCCCCTGGTGAATTGCTTTTCAAAGCAGATTCGTCATTTCAAAATGAACTTACAAATGGCACATCGTTGTCTTCTGAATTTCGTTCCCTTTTTTCTAATTTAGATACCAAATACACTCTTTCAGATGAAACAACTGTGAGTGTTCGCGAAGATGACAAACGATGGCTTCTCACCGATGTAGAAAATAATCGCACCTATGATATTGTCAATGAAGAAGATAGTCTCAATTTCTATCAAGGCACTGTGAATCCAGAACTGGATACGGGTGAAATTGAATTGGCAGTTCATTCCCTTAATATACTGAATACTGCTAAAACCCCACCATTTCCTGTTGAAGACGATATTGAGGTTGCAGAAGATACCCGTATGCGTTATAGGTTCATTGATTTGCGCCGACCTGAGATGCAGAAAACACTTGAGATGCGTCATAAAGCAGCACATGCAACGCGAAATTATATGAGTGAGCAAGGTTTTCTTGAAATTGAGACTCCTATATTGATGAACAGTACACCTGAAGGGGCACGTGATGTTCTCGTACCAAGTCGTTATTATCCGGGTAAATTCTATGCATTGCCTCAATCTCCGCAGCAGTTCAAGCAGATACTCATGATGAGTGGGGTTGACCGTTATTTTCAAATAGCACGTTGTTTTCGTGATGAAGATACCCGTGCTGATAGACAACTTGAATTCACTCAAATTGATATTGAAATGTCTTTTGCAGGTGTTGATGATGTGTTGGAAGTCACCGAAGGTCTGATGAAGCGAATATTTGAGGATGCAGGGAACATTCCTGTTGAAACACCTTTCCTACGTCTGCCATATTACGAATCAATGGCAAGGTTTGGCAATGATAAACCGGATACACGGTTTGGTATGGAATTAACTGACCTTTCTGATGTTATGGAAGACTGCGATTTTCAGGTGTTCACACGTGCACTATCTTCGGGTGGACAAGTGAAAGGTATTGCTGTTCCCGGTGGTGCAGATTTCTCAAGAAAGGATATTGATGATTTGACTGCGTTTGTTGCAACCTACCGTGCAAAGGGATTAGCCTGGGTCAAGATCACATCAGATGGTTTCTCATCAGGTATTGTCAAGTTTTTCAAACCGGAGCAACTTGAAACGGCGCAAGAGCGTATGGGTGCAAAAGAAGGTGACATCATGTTCTTCGTTGCAGATCGTCCGAAAGTTGTCGCGGATGCACTTGGCAATTTACGTCTACATCTTGGACGAAAACTGAACTTGATCGATGAAAATCAGTATAACTTTCTGTGGATTGTGGATTACCCGTTATTTGAGTGGAACGAAGATGAGAATCGGTATGAACCTTTCCATCATCTATTTACGGGTGGAACTAAAGAGACTTTACACTACTTAGATTCTGATCCAGGTAAGGTGCAAAGTCAACATTATGATCTGGTGTGCAACGGATCAGAAATTTGTAGTGGAAGCGTTAGAATACATCAATGGGACATACAACAGAAAATATTCGATATTCTGAAAATCAAACCTGAAGAGGTAGAAAGCAGATTTGGATATTTCATAGATGCTTTGGAATATGGCACACCACCACATGCTGGAATCGCACCCGGACTTGACCGAATTGTGATGTTAATGCGGAATGAAGAAAACATACGCGAAGTGATTGCATTTCCGAAATCCCAGCAAGGCATGTGCTTACTAACACATGCCCCATCTAACGTGTCTGAGGAACAATTGGAAGAATTGTCAATACGTGTTGATATTGATGAATGAGAAAAGTAATAATATAATGATGGTTAAAAAACACAACCATAAGGAAACAAAATATGAGCAATAACGGACATTCAGAAAGCAATTTTGGACTTCTCATTGGCATAGTCATCGCGATTGTTGTCGGTGCACTTGTCGGAGGTTTCGCACCAAAGGTTGCTATACATACCGAAGTATTAGGTGACATATTCTTAACCTTACTAAAGATGGTCGTAGTACCACTTGTCATATTCTCAATGGTTGTTGGGATCACAAACCTTGGTGATATCCGTAACCTCGGTTCCATAGGTGGACGCACAGTTCTCTATTATATGGCGACAACTGCAATCTCTGTCATCATCGGAATGATTCTTGTCAATATCATCGCTCCAGGAAAAGGGATTGAACTATCAAAAGAAGGTGATAAATATCCTGACCTTTCTTATACGTTGAGTGGTGAGAATAATCTAACTGTAACATTGCCGGAAGAGCAAATTAAAGAAGATTATTCAGATAAATTTATAATCACTCTTGTTGACCAGAATTTAGTTGGTGAAATTGAGTCTATTGAAGACAATCAAGTGACTGTAGCAAATTGGCAAGACTTATCTGGTGAAATTGATTACATCATAACAGAGAGTGGCAAGACTTTGATGATCGCAGAAAATCAATTTACCGATCTGAAAGTAGCACCAGATGGCACCGGAATTGAAATAGCCTTACCCAAAGTTTCCGAGGTAAAAGGGAAAGAAGATCGCACGATGCTCCAGACTCTCATGGAGGTATTCTTGGGTAATGAAGAAACTGGTAAACAGGGGATGATTCCATCAAACATCTTTATGGCAATGGCGAATATGGATATACTCCCGCTTATCTTCTTCTCTCTCCTCATTGGTGGTGCCTTATCAGTAATCGGTGATGTAGGTAAACCTGCGATTGACATCTTTAACGCCTTTAATGAAGCTGTGATGCAGATTGTTAACTGGATCATGATTCTTGCCCCTGTCGGTATTTTCGGGTTAATCGCAGGAAGAATAGGTGAAGCAGGAGGTTTCGCTGAATTCTTACCAGAATTAGCAGCTGTCGGCAAATACAGTTTGACAGTGATAATTGCTCTCGGTTTCCACGGTTTTGTTGTACTACCAACATTACTATTCTTTTTAGGGAAACGGAACCCGATTGGATATGCCCAAGGTATGGGAACAGCTCTACTAAATGCTTTCTCTACAGCAAGTTCAAGTGCTACTCTGCCCTTAACGATGGAAAATGTTGAAGAACAAAACGGAATCTCTAACCGCACTGCAAGTTTCGTACTGCCATTAGGGGCTACCATAAATATGGATGGTACAGCACTTTATGAAGCAGTCGCTGTTATGTTCATTGCCCAAGTATATGGAATAACTATGGGGCCTGCAGAACAACTTATAATCGTATTGACTGCAACACTCGCGGCAATAGGAGCTGCAGGAATACCTGAGGCAGGTCTCGTTACGATGGTTATTGTGTTGAAAGCAGTTGGTCTGCCGATCGAAGGTGTTGCCTTGATTCTCTCAATTGACTGGCTCCTTGATAGATTCCGCACAACTGTCAATGTTTGGGGTGATAGTGTCGGTGCTGGTATCATTGAAACTTATGAAAATGTTGATGCTGCTGAAGTCGCTACAACCTAAATAACTCTTTTCAGTCATCCATTCAATGTGCAAATAAGATCTTCCTTGTAGCATGTGTTTTGAAATAATATATATCAAAATGCATCTACATTGAAGATGACATCGTTACATAATCGTATGAATAACAAAGACGAAACCACTCAACGACCCTCCGGACTATCTGGGGAGTCTGCACTTGCTATTATAAGTGTAACTCTTGCTGCACTCTGGATTGCTTTTGCCTACTACAATAGTGGACGAACCGATGTTAATAGTAATCAGATACTATTATTGCATCCGCTTGTTCCAATTGCCTTGATAATACTGCTCATCCGAATATACCAATGGGTCGGCATAAAATTTGTCGTTCACCTTGAGGTTATAATGATCGGTCTCTGGCTTTTTGTCAGGATGTTAGGTGTCTTTATGCCTTTTATCCTCGGTTTCGGATTTGCCTACCTATTCAGGTTCCTGTGGCGTGCTCTTCCATTCAAGAAGTATTATCAACGTGCGATTGCAACTGTACTGATAGTTCTTGTTTGTAGCGGTGTACTGGTTGTAACAAGTATTGCAGTAGGTAGACAAGTTGGACAGATGACAGCGGGATTACAGAAATTTTTTCACGAATCAATACTACCCTTAATTGGTGGCGATGAAGTGGTAGCGTTCACTGTTGATGCATCTGGAGATAATGAGTTGTTTTTCCTTGCTACTAATCACGGTATGTACTATTTGGAAGAAGATAGTGATACAGAATATGATGAAGATAAAATGAAGAGAAAGGGAATTACGAATGGTGAACTTCTTGGAAAGAAAATTCAACACATATCAGTTGGAAAAGAATTAATCTTCGCTGTTGCAGAAAATGGACTTTATCAATGCAATAAGCCAGTAGTAGTTATAGACGAAGAAACGAACAAACCTGGAGTTGAACTTCCTGAAGATTTTGAATGGAAAAGAATTGAGACAAGGTTTTTTGACAATCAAACAATTCAGGCAATCAACGCACCTTCATGGGATCCAACTTTAATTTATGTTGGAACAAATAAAGGTCTCTATGAAAGTAAGGACGAATGGCAAGATTGGACCGAAATAAAATTGGATGAATCTGGAG